>CACXED010000198.1 GCA_902766575.1 uncultured Ruminococcus sp.
GAGAAGCAGAGATTCGAACTCTGGAGACCCGTTAAGGCCTACACGATTTCCAATCGTGCGCCCTCGACCAACTAGGCGACTTCTCCATGCCTTTGTTTGGTTGACTACTTTGATATTATATCACATCCCGAGCGGTTTGTCAAGGGGTTTTGCGAAAAAACTCTCGGACGGGAGCAATTTTGCCCGGTTGGCTCTCCCCGCCGGAGTTATCCGGCAGGGAGGACGGCTATTCAGTCGTTGAAATTCACTTTCCGGCTCTGAGGTACTCGAGGACCTCGGCGGCGTTGGCGTCGGGCTTGACCTTGTTCATGATCTTTTCGATATTGCCGTTCTCGTCGATGATGAAGGTGGTTCTGACCACGCCCATACCGACCTTGCCGCACATTTTCTTCTCCTGCCAGACTCCGTAGGCGGTGATGGCCTGGAGCTCCGGGTCGGACAGCAGTATGAACGGCAGCGAGTACTTCCCGGCGAATTTTGCGTGGGACGCGGAGGAATCCTTGCTGATCCCTATGACCGGCACTCCGAGCGCGCTGAACTCATTGTAGGCAGACGCGAAGGCGCAGGCCTGCCTGGTGCAGCCGGAGGTGTTGTCCTTTGGGTAAAAATAGACTACGACCTTCTTTCCGGCGAAATCGGACAGGCTGACCATTTTGCCGTCCTTGTCGGGGAGCGTGAAGGCTGGCGCTTTTTCATTTATTTCCGGCATTGTGATATCTCCTTATATTTTTCCGGGAGCTCCGGCGTCGGGGCTGACGCTCCCGTTTCCTCATATAGTATATCACATCTGGAGCGAAAAATCAAGAGCCGTTCGCCCGTTTTCTGTTCCGAGCAGCGTATCGCGTCTCCAGCAGCGCGCGAAATAGATTATCTCGGCGGCCGCGGTTATCGTCCACGAGATGACGTACACCAGATACAGCGACGGCAGCGTGTGAAAGCGCGGAAAGATCGTATAGACCCAGATCACTCTGAACACGCAGGAGCCGAGGATCACGATAACCGTCGGTACAAGGCTCTTTCCAAGCCCGCGCGACGCGGCTATCGTGCAGTCCATGAACGCCGAGACGCAGTAGGAGAACGCCATCAGCCGCAGACGCTCCATTCCCTCGGCAGCAACCGCCGGATCCTTTGTAAAGAGCATCAGGAACTGCTCTCCAAAGACCGCGAGCAGGCAGCCGATGAGCAGCGCCGAGCCGAAGGAGTAGGCAAGGCTTATGAAGTAGCTCTTTATCACCCGGCCGCGCTTTCCGGCTCCGTAGTTCTGTCCCATGAAGGACGAGCAGGCGGTGTAGAACGCCGCCATCAGGTCGTAGACGAGACCGTCGGCGTTGGCGGCTGCGGAATTGCCCTCGACGACGATCGTGTCAAAGCTGTTCACTCCCGCCTGAATGAACAGATTTGCTATCGCGAAGATCGAGTTCTGCAGGCTTGCCGGGAGTCCGAGCCCGATTATCTGCCGCGCCCATCTCGTGCAGAAGCTCAGCCTTGACAGCCTGAGCCGGTGCGCGCCTTTGCATCTCATCAGCGAGACCGAGACGGTCAGCGCCGAGATATACTGCGAAATGATGCTCGCAAACGCCACTCCGGCGACTCCGAGACGGCAGACTATCACAAAGAACAGATTCAGCGCCACGTTTATGACTCCCGACACCGCGAGGAAGATCAGCGGCTTACGGGTGTTTCCGGCGGCGCTGTAGACCGAGTTTCCGAAATTGTATATTCCCATCGCCGGCATACCGAGCGAGTAGATCTTAAGATACAGCTCCGCGCCGTCGATGAGATCCTCCTTTGTCCCGAGCACCTCGAGCAGCCCGCGCGAGAGCGTCAGACCTCCGAGCATTACCGTCACTCCGGCGGCAAAGCAGATTATCGCCGCGGTGTGGACCGCGTCGGAGATATCGTCGCTCCGTCCCGAGCCGATACAGCGCGCGGTTATGACGTTGACTCCGCTGCCCATGCCGATAAGTATCCCGGTGTACAGCGTGACGATTATCGCCGTCGAGCCCACCGAGCCAAGCGCCGTCGAGCCTCCGAACCGCCCGACCACGGCGATATCCGACATATTGAACAGCACCTGAAGAATATTTGAGAACATCAGCGGCAGACTGAAAAGCAGTATCTGCTTTGGGAGACATCCTCTTGTGAGATCGCTGTCCTTCATACTGAAAAATCCTGCTCCTCCCCTTGGCGCAAAAAACACCCCTTCGGGTGCGTCAGCCTGTGCCGACGCACATCCGGAAGGGCGCGCAGCATATTTCGATCAGACCTTCAAAAGCGCCGCGCGGCGCTTCCTGAAATCCGCGCAGATGTTATTATAACACAACGCATGAGCTTTGTCAATATGTCGTAACAGAGACAAAATATGACCGGTTAAAGCGGATTTTGCGCAAAAAGCACCGTCATTCGCCATCCTCGCTCTCATCGTCGTCATCGTCCTTATGATGGCTGAGATGCGCGAGCGGATTATCGTCGATGGCTCGGCGCATATTCTCGTCGCTGACGTGGGTGTAGATCTGAGTGGTGTTGAGCTGTTCATGCCCGAGGATATCCTTGAGCACGCGCACATCGACCTTTCCGGTGCGGTACATCAGCGTCGCGGCTGTGTGACGGAGCTTGTGCGCCGAAAAGGACTTGTTCCCGAGCCCGGCGGCGTCGAGGTACTTGTAGACTATCCACTGAACCGTCTTGTTCGAGATCCGGCTGTGGCGCGACGAGAGAAAGAGCGCGTCCCGATCCTTTATCTCCGGGTCGAGATTCCTGACCGCCAGCCAGTCGCGAAGCGCGTCGCGGCAGGCGTCGTTTAGGTAGATCAGCCGCTCCTTTGAGCCCTTTCCGGTCACTCTTAATGACTCCATGTCCCGGTCGATGTCCGAGAGGTCTATCCCGCAGAGCTCCGAAAGCCGCATACCGCAGTTGAGAAAGAGCGTGATGATGCAGTAATCCCGGGCGACCGTCTTTGACTCGGCGTCGGCGAGCACCGCGTCGAGCAGAGCCTCGCTCTCCTCGAGGGAGAGGAACTTCGGCAGGGATTTTTTCTTCTGCGGGCCGTCGATGTTTTTTGTCGGGTCGTTGTCGGTCAGATGCACGACGACCGTCAGGTATTTGTAAAAGCTCTTTAGCGCCGAGAGCTTTCTCGCCCTTGACGCCGACTGGTTCTGTCTTGACTCGAGCGTGTAGTATAGAAAATCGTAGATCTCCGCCGGAGTGACCGAGCCGATCACGTCCATTCCGATTCCGGAGATGTCGACCTCTCTCAGCTTCTCGCCGTCCGAGAGATCTCCGCCGGAGCGCTTTTTAGTCAGCCAGCGGAAAAAGGTGCGCAGGTCGAGCGCGTACTCGTCCATAGTCTTCTTTGAGCGCCCCTGCACCGTGAGCTTATATCCGACAAAGTCCCGCACAGCCTGCGGGAGCTCGTCCATTTTTACAAGTGTCTGCATATTATTATCCTGCCTGATCGGGAACGGCGTTTGCCGCCGTCGATTTGTTTTCTACAATTATACCGCATACTTCGGCGTTTGTCAAGTCCCCGCGCCGGGTAAAACTTTATGGGACAAAGTGTAAACTTTTATAGGACATACTTGATTTAATCCGGCGGGCAGGCTATAATAAATTCGAATATATTTATCCCGCAAGAAAGGTGTGATAAAAATAGCCGCTTTCCTCAAAGAAAATTCTTACAGCATGGTAAAGGTCTTTCTGACCCAGATAGTCATGTCCTTTTTCGGGACGATGCTCGCGATAGCCACGCTGTCGAACCCGTCGCTGCTGCTCTGGTCGAGTATTTTCTCGGTCGTGTTCTATCTCGTCATTATATACTTTTCGATCTGGGAGATCGGAGCCAAGGACAAGATACGCATCGACGGCGGTCGGCTCCGCCCTTTCCCGGCAAAGGGAGCCGTCATAGCGCTTGGAGGCAACGCTCCGAATCTGCTGCTGGCGCTTCTGATGGGCTTCGGAGCGCTTATAAACACAAAGGGCGCGCAGGTGATGAGCCTTGTCTGCAACGCGATAGCCCGGCTGCTCAACGGAGCGTATCTCGGAATATTCAAAACGCTTCAGACCATGCTGGAAAACGCTCTGCCGCCGGAAGCGGGAATAATGCAGTATATCTGGTGGTGGTTCATCGTGATGACCCTGCCGTCGATACTGACCGGTCTGTTTGCGTATTTCATGGGCTCTCACGACTATAAGATTTCGGCGTTTCTCGGACTTTCAAAGCGTCCGCCCGCAGACGCGCAAAGCCATTCAGCTGCCCACAAAAATACTGTGAAACGGAGTGAAAACAATGTCAAACCAGTTCAGAAAACTGACGAAGGACGCAAAAAAAATGATGAAGCGTCTGGACTCGGATCGGGGTCTGACGATCAGAAAAAATTTTGACCTCAATACCTCGATCTATTCAAAGAAAAACGACCACGAGCCGCTCGCCGTTTTCAGCGCAAAGGGAGATTACAGCGTCTCGGTGCTGAAGCTGACGCTCTGGCTCCTGCTGATTGCGTCGGCGACGGCGGCTGTGCTGCTGGCGGTAAAGAGCGTCGCCGACCGTCTCCGCATGAAAAAGCTGCGCCGCGGACTTAACGGCTGCGGCTGCGGCGATTACTGCTGCGACGAAACGGGAGAGGACGATATCCCGTTCTGAGGTCATATCGCGGGGAGCGCTCTGCAAAGCGGAGCGTCCTTCCCGCGTTTTCTTTTCGGACAAAAATTATCTTTTCAGGAGCAGGACGATGTCAAATATATTCTCCGGCAAATTCATAACTCCGGCGGAGTTTCTCTATCTCCGTCCGATAAACGAGATCTTCCACTGCGAGAGCGAAAGGCCCGCGCTCCCGCCTCATCCCGACGGGCTGAAGAATCTGCATATCACCTTTTGCGGCAGCTTTGAGATAGCCTCGCTCGTCCCCGAGCGCGTGACCGCGCGGCTGACCGCCGACGACTACTACAAGCTCTATATAAACGGAGAGTTCGTCTGTCAGGGGCCGGCGCAGGGCTATCCGCAGGGCTACAACTGGAACGAGGTCGACGTGACGCGATATCTGCGCTCGGGCGAGAACGGGATTATCGCCGAGGTCTACTACAACGGGCTTATAAACCGCTCGTTCGACAGCGGAGATCTCCGCTGCGGCTTCGTCTGCGACATCCTCGCCGGAGACGAGCTCTTAGCCTGCACCGACGGGAGCTGGCGCTGCCGCTTTGACCGCTCCTACGTCGGGCTGAGGACGACCGGCTATGCCACGCAGTTTTTAGAGGACAGGGACTTTCGCGTCGAGCCGACCGAGTGGGAGCGCGTCCGCGTAAAGGAGACCGACTATACCTTTGCCGACAAGCCCTTTCCGACAGTCGACGTACATACGCTCGAGCCGGTCGCGTTCATACGGCGCGAGGGCTCGGTGATCTACGACTTCGGGCGCGAGGTGACAGCCGGACTGCGCTTCACAGCCTGCGGTCACGAGGGAGACAGCGTCACGCTCCGCTGCGCCGAGGAGCTGGCTTTGCGAGCCGACGGCTCCTATCCTCCCGAGGGAGAGCTTACTCCCGAGACCGAAATCCGCTGGAAGACCCGCGCCAACTGCGAATACAGCGAGACGATGATCCTCGCCGAGGGTGAGAATTTTGTCGACCAGTACGACTACAAGGCTTTTCGCTACGCCGAGCTTATAGTCCCGGAGGGAGTTGAGATCACCGGATTTCAGGCGGTGGAGCGGCACTATCCCCTCGACGAGAACGCCTGCCTGCTCGAAACCTCGGACGAGGCGCTCAAAAAGGTCTTTGAGATCTGCAAGCGCGGAGTTATGCTCGGCTCGCAGGAGGTTTACGTCGACTGCCCCGGACGCGAAAAGGGTCAGTACGCCGGAGACCTGACCGTGACCAGCGCGTCCCAGCTCTGGCTCTCGGGCGACACGCGGCTCTTTGAAAAGGCGGTGCGCAATCAGGTCGAGTCGACATTTATAAATGAAGGAATCATGGCGGTGACTCCCGGCTCGTTCATGCAGGAGATCGCCGACTACTCGCTCCAGTTCCCGATACTCGCGCTGAGATACTACGATTTCACCGGAGACCGGGACGGGCTGATGAAGCTGCTCGGAGTCTGCGACAGGATGCTGAGCTTCTTTGAGCGCTGGCAGCGGGAGGACGGACTGCTCGACGGCGTGGACTGCAAGTGGAATCTCGTGGACTGGCCGGAAAATCTCCGGGACGGCTACGACTTCCCGATGACGAACCCCATCGGCAAGGGCGTTCACAACGTCATAAACGCCTTCTACATCGGCGCGGTGATCTGCACCGAGCGGATAATCGACATTCTCGACGTCAAGTTAGAGGAGGGCGCAAAGCGCTCGGACGCGCTGATCGACGCCTATAACCGCTGCTTCTGGCGACCGGAGCTGGGGCTCTACGCCGACAGCGAGACCTCGAACCACGCAGCGCTCCACTCGAATGTTCTGCCGCTCTATTTCGGCTTCGCAAAGGAGGAGTCCCATCGCGGAATCGCCGAGCTTATCCGCAGGCGCGGTTTCTCGAGCGGAGTCTATATGTCCTACTTCACGCTGAAAGCGCTGTCGCGGCTCGGGCTGTATAACGATATCTGGAATATGCTGACCTCGACGGGCGAGAGCTCGTGGTACAACATGGCGCGCGAGGGCTGCACCTGCTGCATCGAGGCCTGGGGCAAGGACAAGAAGTGGAACACCAGTCTCTGCCATCCATGGGCGAGCGCGCCGATCTCGGTGCTCATCGAGGATATCATCGGAGTCTCTCCAAAGGCTCCGGGCTTCACCGACGTGGACGTCCGCCCGCATATCCCGAACAGCGTCGAGCGGCTCGAGATGCGCATACCTCTCGTCACCGGAAAGCATATCGAGTTCGAGTGGGAGAACGGCTTTTACAACTATCGCTTCATTAAAGATTAAAAGATTAAATTAAAGGAGCTGCCGCACGCTTTTGTGAGGCAGCTCAATGATTTATCCGCCGCTTTGGAACCGATTCAGTTTCCCGAGCAGTTCGCAGCGTCTATCGCAAGTACGACCATCAGCGCGTGGAGCGCGTCGCGTTCGTCGGGGATATCTATCACATAGGTGTCGCTGAAATGGAACAGCTCCTTCGATATCCGCGCCGCGATTTTTCCGTGGCTGTCGGTTATCGAGTAGTCCCAGCCGAAGAAATCGCCGTCCACCTGCCAGTCGCGGAAGTCCACGCGGTAGCTCGGCACGAACAGGCTGAACTCGCGCTCGACCCTGCCGATATGCTCGCCGAAAAGCTCGAGGTCGAACTTCGGCAGAAAGGTGAATATCTCCTGCGAGAGCCGTCCGAGCATCCGTCCGTCCTTATCAAAGATGTGGAACTCGTGTCCCCACGCAAGCTGCCCCTCGACGCGGTAGGCGATATGCCCGTCCGAGTATTCAAAGCAGTCGGGATCCGCGCCCTCGGGCAGAGCGTAGATATTGTAGCTGTCGAACCACGACAGGATTTTCTGCTTTAACAGGAGCTTCATTTTGACCTCGCTTTCGTCCTCATTTTATCATATCGTAGAATTTTTCGATCTCGCCGCTGTTGCCGAATTTCCGGCGCGAGAGGGTTTCGGTCAGGCGGTCGCAGAGCGCGGGCGAGTCGAGCAGCTTCTTTATCCCCTCGTATATCCCGTCCGAGCTGACGTCGCAGAGCACGCCGAGCTCGCCGTTCTCAAGCTGCTCGGGCGCGGAGAGATATCTCGTCGCGAGGATCGGCTTGTACATGATCTTCGCCTCCTCGACCGAGATCGGCTTGCCCTCGTGCCGCGACGGCTGAGCGTAGATATCGCAGTCCCGCAGATAGGAATAGGGATTCGGCGTAGTTCCGAGAAAGAGCATCATGTCCGCGACTCCCGCGTCGAGCAGCTTTTCCGAGAGCTGCTGCCTGTAGCTCTCCTCGCCGTCGCCGAGCACGTACCAGCGGATATCGTAGTTCTCCTCGCGCAGACGCTTCAGCACCGGCACGACGAGGTCGAGCCCTTTCTGCTCGCTTATTCTGCCGATGGTCAGTATCCGCTTGCCGTGAAAATGCGCGTCCGGGTAGCTCTCGCCGCGCAGAGCTAGATCCCAGATCTGCTTCGGGTTGGTGATATTCTCCATCATGACGCAACGGTCGGAAATCTCCGGCAGCTCGGAGCGCAGCGACTCGTCGATCGCCGCCGAGACGGTGACGACCCTGTCGCATTTTTTGAAGTAGGGCAGATAGATATCGTTGTCGCGCGGAGGATTTTTGTAGTCAAAGTGCAGCCACGCGATCTTTTTGTCCGCCTTTACCTTGTCGCACATATAGAACATCGTCCGGTCGCCCCAGTACGCGACGGCGACGTCGTAGCTCTCCCTGACTGCCGGCATCTTCTCCATGAAGTGCAGCCACATCTTGGTCGCGATAGAAGCGCGCCGCTCGCCCTTGGTGAACACGCTGCCCAGAAAATAGGGCAGAATCTCGAAAAGCGTCAGCAGGTTCTCCTTTACAAAGCAGTCGATAAGCGTCCGCGCGGCGTTCTTTCCCGAAAGCAGAAACATATCGCCGTACTTTTCCATGACCTCGACCCTGACCTCCGGCGGGAGCTGATCCAGCAGGAGCCCCTCGCGCTTTGCTAAAAGCAGGGTCACGTCGAACCGCTCAAAGTCGAGACAGGACAGAAACGACAGGAAGGATTTCTCGGTTCCCGCGCAGTTCATCGTGATCCCGACGACGAGCATTTTAATCTTCTTTTCCGGATTTTCCAAAGCTCTCAGCCTCCTCGTAAAGCTCCATCAGCCGCTCCTCTATCTGCTGCTGACGCTCAAAAAGCTCGTTCATATGCACATAGTCGCTCTGACGCGACTCGTCCGACTGCGCGGCGATGACCTGCTCGAGCTCGGCTTCGAGCCTTGCGGTCTCGTCGGCGTTCTTTTTCTGACGCGCTCTGAGCTTCCGCTGCCCGGCCGCCTGCTCCTTGGAGCGCAGATACTGCTCCTTTGCGTCGGTGACGACAGTCTCGTTCGCCGTCTCGGCAGTCTGCGAATTTCTCGCGCGGTAGGTCTTGTAGTCCTCGTAGCCGCCCTTGAAATCGAGCGCGGGCTTTGAGCCGAGGTCAAGCACTCGCGTCGCAAGCTTCGAGATGAAATACCGGTCGTGCGAGACGGCTATCAGCGTCCCGTCGAACTCGAGCAGCGCGCGCTCGAGCGCCTCCCGCGAGTTGATGTCGAGATGGTTGGTCGGCTCGTCTAAGATGAGCAGATTCATCCTTGAGAGTATCAGCTTGCAGAGGGTCAGCCTTGCCTTTTCGCCGCCCGACAGCACCGAGACCTTTTTCTCGATGTCGTCTCCCTTGAACAGGAACAGCGCTAAAGCCGAGCGTATCTCGGTCTGGGTCAGGTTCTCGTAGCAGTCCCAAAGCTCGTCGAGCACCGTCTTTTCGGGGTCGAGATTCTGGTTCTCCTGATCATAGTAGCCGATCTTGACGTTGTAGCCGAGCTCGACCTCTCCCGCGTCGGGCGCGAGCTTATCGGCGATTATCTTTATAAGCGTCGACTTTCCGCAGCCGTTCGGCCCGGCGATGAATAGCCGGTCATGCTTCTTGACGAGGAACGAGACGTCCTCGAACAGCGGCTTGTCCGGGAAGGACTTTGAGAGCGAGCGGACGGTCAGCACGTCGTTGCCGCTCTCGCCGGATTTCGTGAACGCGAGGCGTATCTTGTCGGGCAGCTCCTCTGGACGCTCGATCTTGACCATGCGGTCGAGCGCCTTCTGACGGCTCTCGGCGGCGATTATGTTGCGCTCGCGGTTCCAGCGTCGCTGCTGCTCGATGTAGGCTTCGATTCGGGCGATCTCCTTCTGCTGATTTTTGTACTGCCGCTCGCGGATCTCGCGGTTCTCGGCTTTGAGCTCGACATAGCGCGTATAATTGCCGTTGTAGAGCTCGGCGTGGGTGTTCTCGATTTCGAGCGTGCGGTTCGTGACCTTGTCGAGAAACCAGCGGTCGTGCGACACGACGAGCAGCGTTCCGCGATAGAGCGACAGAAAGTCCTCGAGCCACGAAAGCGTCTCGACGTCGAGATGGTTCGTCGGCTCGTCGAGCATCAGGATATCCGGCGAGGTGATGAGCTGCTTTGCCAGAGCGAGCCTTGTTTTCTGCCCGCCCGAGAGATTCGAGATCCGAAGCTCCCAGAAGCGCTCGTCAAAGCCGAGATTCTTGAGTATTCCCTTGCAGCGCGAGCGGAACTCGTAGCCTCCGGCGCGCTTGAAGCGCTCCTCCAGCGAGGTGTACTGCGCGATAACCGTCCCGTCGCCCGAATCGAGCTTTGACTGGAGCTCCTCGAGCCGCCGCTCGTCCTCGATGAGCCGTCCGAACGAATCGAGCATCGCGTCGAGTATCGTGCTGTCGCCCTCGAGCCCGGTGTTCTGCTCGAGCATACCGACAGTCTTGTCCTTTGAGATATAAACCGAGCCGGAGGTCGGCTGATACTCCCCGGCGATTATTTTGAAAAGCGTCGATTTCCCGGCTCCGTTGACTCCGACGATCCCGAGCTTGTCCCCCTCGTTCAGGCTGAACGACACACGGTCGAGTATGACGTCGGTGCCGAATTCGAGGGTCACGTCGCTTAGACTGATTGCGATCATTATGACTTCTCCCATACATTATTTCATTATTTTAGTATACCACATTATCTTACCGAAATCAAGCGGTATAAGCGAATTTGGCATACGCCGGATAAATTTTCGGGATATCCGCGCAAATTTGAGCGAAAAACGCAGGATTTCTTTCCGGAATTGCGCTCCGGCACTTGATTTATTTACAAAAATGCGTTATAATATATTATTATAGCAGACGCTCCTTTGACATAAAAATCACTTTCTCGGGATCAAACCCGACCGGAGCGCCGCGCTTGTCAATGCTTTTGAATTACTGCGCCGCAAAAGGCGAAACTGTCTGTCAACTCATACGGAAAGGAAGCGATAAAATGAAAATCAGAAAAGCCGTCATTCCCGCCGCCGGGCTCGGCACGCGGATGCTCCCTATCTCCCGCACCGTTCCCAAGGAAATGCTCCCGATAGTCGACAAGCCCGCGATCTCCTCTCTCGTCGAGGAAGCCGCGGCTGCCGGAGCCGAGGATATCCTAATCATCACCGGACGCGGAAAGGACGCTATAGAGAATTATTTCGACTACTCGGTCGAATACGAGCAGAAGCTGCTCGCGTCGGGAAAGCTCGACAAGATCGAGGAGATGCGAAAAATCTGCTCGGTTGCAAACGTCTATTTCCTGCGCCAGAAGGAGACGAGAGGTCTCGGTCACGCCGTGCTCACCGCAAAGAACTTTGTCGGAAACGAGCCGTTCTACATCCTCTACGGCGACGACGTGATAATGTCCGAAAAGCCGGTCTGCGCGCAGATGAGCGACGCCTTTGAAAAATACGGCAAGCCGGTCTGCGGAGTCAAGCCGGTGCCGTGGGAGCTCGTTGCGAAATACTGCTCGCTCAAGGCGGAGAGCATCGCCGACGGCGTTTACAACGTCACCGATATGATCGAAAAGCCAAGGCCCGACGAGGTCTACACAAATCTCTCGATACTCGGCAGAGTGCTCCTCACGCCCGAGATATTCGATATCCTCGAAGAAACTCCTCCCGGAGCGGGCGGAGAGATCCAGCTCACCGACGCCATGCGGGTCGTCGCTAAAAGCGGCGGCATGACCGCGATAGATTTTGAGGGAACGCGCTTTGACTTCGGCTCAAAGTTAGGCTTTCTCAAGGCTAACGTCACCGCGGCGGTCAATCATCCCGAGGTGGGCGAGGAGTTCAGAGCCTTCCTGAAGGAATTTGTCAAAACCCTGTGACCCCTTTCGAAAGGAACGATTTTATGGAACGTGTATCAAAGCACAACTACTATCTCGACATCGCTCAGACCGTCGCCGAGCGCAGCACCTGTCTGCGCAAGAAATACGGCGCGATAATCGTCAAGAACGACGTCATAGTCTCGACCGGCTACAACGGAGCTCCGCGCGGACGCAAGAACTGCACCGATATGGGCGAGTGCCTGCGCGACAAGCTCCAGATACCACGCGGAGAGCGCTACGAGCTCTGCCGCGCCGTCCACGCCGAGGCCAACGCGATAATCGCCGCTTCCCGGGAGCAGATGCTCGGCGCGACGCTCTATATGGCGTGCATCGACGCCAAGACCGGAGAACTCGTCTGCGACACCAACTGCTGCATGATGTGCAAGCGTCAGGTCATCAACGCAGGCATCGAGACGGTCATCATCCGCACCGGCGAGGACAGCTTCAGATGTATCGACGTGCAGAGCTGGATCGACGACGACGACAGCCTTTCGGGAAGGTTCGGATACTGAGCCAAGATGAAAAAACGCATAATTCTTCTCACCGCGGCGCTGCTCGCGCTGTCGCTCCTCTGTTCCTGCACGCTGTCGCTTGCCGAGCAGGACGGAAAGCTCATCGACAAAAGGAACGGAATCACCTATATCGGCGCGCCGATCTGCTTTGAGCCGTCGAACATCGACTCCGAGGTCTATGCAAGGTGCAAAAAGCTCAAAATCGAGCTCTATCCGATAACCGGACAGCCGACCTCCGAATGGCTCTCCGAGCCCTACGACGGCATCGGCGGCGTCTGGTACGCCGACACGATAACTCTCCCGACCCTCGAGGAATTTGACGCCGATAAGCTCTACATCTGTGTCGAGAGCGTCATCACCACGGCGCTCGGAGTAGTCACCGACAAGACCGATATCGACGCTGTCGCAGACTCGTTCATAAACGGCACGCCGGGGAACATCGTGAACTCCGGAAAGAGCTACAAGGTGAAATTCGCGTCGGAGAAATATCCGGGGATTTTCTACAATCTGCTCTATATCGTCGGCGACGACGGAAAAAACTACATCTACGACCGCTCGACCAAGACCTGCGTCGAGGTGGGCGACGTGCTGACAAAGTATATCTCGGGTGAGTCCCAATGACGGTACGCAGAGCCGCGAGGGAGGATATTTCCGCTCTCTGCGCCCTCGAGCGCGAGTGCTTCTCCGAGCCGTGGAGCGAGCGCGGCTTTGAGGATTTCTTCGCGCTCGACTATACCGCCGCCTTTGCCGCCGTTGACGACGGCTCGGGCGATATCGTCGGCTATGCCGGAATGTACATCTCGGGCGGCGACGGGGATATCACGAATATAGCCGTGACCGAGAATTTCCGGCGAAAGGGCGTCGGCTCGGCGCTGATAGACGCGCTGAAGGACTTCCCGGGAGTAGAAAGGCTCCTGCTCGAGGTCAGAGAATCGAACAGAGCGGCTCGGGCGCTCTACGAAAAGCTCGGCTTCTCGGTCGACGGAGTGAGGAAAAGCTTCTATTCGTCTCCACGGGAGGACGCGGTGCTCATGAGTCTTGAAATCAAGCGAGGACAGAAATGCTGATACTATCATTTGAAAGCTCCTGCGACGAGACCTCGGCGGCGGTCTGCGCCTTTGAGGATGGGAGCAAAAGAATACTCTCAAACATTATCGCGTCTCAGGTCGAGACGCATAAGCTCTACGGCGGCGTAGTCCCCGAGATCGCGAGCCGCGCTCACTGCGACGTGATCTCGTCGATAACCTACGAGGCGCTCGAGACCGCCGGAGTCTCCCTCGCCGACGTCGGCGCGATAGCCGTCGCGAACACTCCCGGGCTTATCGGCGCGCTGCTCGTCGGCGTGAGCTTTGCAAAGTCGCTCGCCTTTGCGAACAATATCCCGCTCGTCCCGGTGAACCATATCAAGGGTCACATAGCGGCGAACTATTTCGCGCATCCAGAGCTCGAGCCGCCTTTCCTCGCGCTCGCCGCGTCGGGCGGACACACGAGCCTTATGCGGGTGAGCGGCTTCACGTCCTTTGAGCCGATAGGCGCGACCCGCGACGACGCGATAGGCGAAGCCTTTGACAAGGTCGGCAGAGTTATGGGACTGCCCTATCCCGGCGGCGCGGAGATGGACAGGCTTGCGTCGCTCGGAGACCCCGACGCGATAAAATTCCCGTCGGCGGCAGTCGCGGGAGACAATCTCGACTTCTCGTTCAGCGGGCTCAAGACCTCGGTGATAAACTATCTCCACACCTGCGAGCAGAAAGGCGTCGGCTACAGCCGCGAGGATATCGCCGCTTCCTTTACGAAAACCGTCGTCACGTCGGTGACGAAAAAGCTCGACATGGCGATCGACGCTACCGGGCTCGAGAAGATCGTCATCGCCGGAGGAGTCGCCGCGAACTCCCATCTGCGAGAGGGGATCGAGGCTCTCTGCAAAAAGCGCGGGCTGGAGTTCTTCACTCCGCCGAAAAGCCTCTGCGGAGACAACGCCGCGATGATCGCAGCTCAGGGCTACTACGAATACCTCGCCGGAGTCCGCGCCGATACCTCGCTCAACGCCTACGCCAGCGGTCGGAACGATATCTGACAACGCTGTTGAAAGATTGCACAAGTTTTCCACAGACTGTGTAAAAACATACGCAAAAATCCGACCGCACTCAGAAAAATACGCCTGATAAGCCGATTTTCGACAGCATATGCAGAAAAAATCTGTGGAAAACCCGGTTGAAAATGTGGAAATCCCATCGGCGTCAAGCCGAATTGGCATAAAACCGAAAGGAGGAGCATATGTATACCGATTACGACCGGAGTCTCGTCTCGCTGATATCCTCGGTGATGCGTCACTTCGGGCTGACCGCTTCGCATAAAACGCTGCCCGAGCTCGACAGACTGCTCGGGAGGGAATACACCAATATCGTGCTGCTCCTTTTCGACGGAATGGGAACGGCTCTGCTCGAAAAGCATCTGCCGCCCGACGCGTTTCTGCGTCGAAAGCTCGTCTCGCGGATATCGTCGGTATTTCCGCCGACCACGACCGCCGCGACTACCTCGGTCATGACCGGAAAAACGCCGATCGAGCACGGCTGGCTCGGCTGGTCGCTCTATTTTGAGCAGATAGACAGGGTCGTGAACCTCTACCCGAACACCTCGAACCGCAAGCCTGCCGCCGA
>CACXED010000199.1 GCA_902766575.1 uncultured Ruminococcus sp.
GGTGAAATTCACCCGCGAGCTCTATATCGACTCCGAGGACTTCGCCGCGGTTCCGCCGCCCAAGTTCTTCCGTCTCAAGCCCGGCGGCGAGGTGCGTCTGATGGGCGCTTATATCGTTAAATGCGGCGAGATCGTCAAGGATGACTACGGCTTGGTGAAGGAGATCCACGTCACCGCCGATCTCGAGTCGGGCTGCGGCAATCCGGTGGACGGACGCAAGATCAAGGGCACGATCCACTGGCTCTCGGCGTCCGACTGCATCGACGCGGAGGTCATGCTCTATGAGAATCTGCTGACTTTAGAGGACTCGTCGAAGCTCCCCGAGGGCAAGGAGTATACCGACTATATCAATCCCGATTCGGCAAAGCGTCTCATCGACTGCAAGTTGGAGCCATCCCTCGCAGATGCAAAGCCCGGCGACAAGTTCCAGTTCGTCCGCACCGGCTACTTCTGCCTCGACACCAAGAATCCCGGAGTTTTCAACCGCACAGTCACCCTCAAGGACAGCTACAAGCCCGCGAAGTGACAGCTAAAAAATGGAGGAATATAAAATGTCCTATAAGCCAAACACAATCTGCGTTCAGTCGGGCTACACCCCTAAGAACGGCGAGCCGCGCGTGCTCCCGATCTATCAGTCCACCACCTTCAAATATGAGTCGAGCGAGCAGATGGGCCGTCTGTTCGACCTCTCCGAGAGCGGATATTTCTACACCCGTCTCCAGAATCCGACCAACGACGCCGTCGCCGCTAAAATCTGCGAGCTCGAGGGCGGAGCCGCCGCTATGCTGACCTCCTCGGGTCAGGCGGCGACCTTCTACTCGCTGTTCAACATCTGCGGCGCGGGAGACCATATCGTCGCGTCGTCGGCTATCTACGGCGGCAGCTTCAATCTCATCGCGGTCACTATGAAGCGTATGGGCATCGAGGCGACCTTCCTGCATCCCGACGTATCCGAGGACGAGCTCGCCGCGGCGTTCAGACCGAATACCAAGGCGGTTTTCGCCGAGGTTCTTGCCAACCCGGCGCTCGTCGTGCTCGACATTGAGAAGTTCGCGCGTCAGGCTCACGCTCACGGAGTGCCGCTCATCGTCGACAACACCTTCCCGACGCCGATAAACTGCCGCCCGTTCGAGTTCGGCGCGGATATCGTCACTCACTCGACCACCAAGTACATGGACGGTCACGCGACGGCGGTCGGCGGAGCTATCGTCGACAGCGGAAACTTCGACTGGCTCGCTCACGCCGACAAATATCCCGGACTGACCACGCCCGACGAGTCCTATCACGGCGTTACCTACGCCAAGGACTTCGGCAAGGCGGGCTACATAACCAAGGCTACCGCGCAGATCATGCGCGACCTCGGCTCGATCCAGTCGCCGCAGAACGCTTTCCTGCTCAACCTCGGGCTCGAGACCCTCGCGCTCAGAGTCGAGCGGCACTGTCAGAACGCGCTCGCCGTTGCAAAGCATCTCGAGTCTCACCCGAAGGTCTCGTGGGTCAACTATCCCGGGCTTGAGTCGAGCAGGTACCACGAGCTCGCGAAGAAATACCTCCCCAAGGGTTCGAGCGGCGTTATCTCGTTCGGCGTCAAGGGCAGCCGCGAGGACGCGGTTCACTTCATGGACAGCCTTAAGCTCGGCGCGATAGTCACTCACGTCGCCGACGCGCGCACCTGCCTGCTCCATCCGGCGAGCACGACCCACCGTCAGATGACCGACGAGCAGCTCCTCGAAGCGGGCGTAACTCCCGATCTTATCCGTCTCTCGGTCGGAATTGAGGACGTAGACGATATCATCGCAGATATCGATCAGGCGCTTGAAAAGATAGACTGAATAAATTTTCACAAAGCTCCGCTCCGGTTTACGGTCGGGTGTTCAGCTTGGATATTGCGTGTGTTATCAATTCAAGGAGGAGTTATGAAACCGACATATATTATAAAAGAGGTACGTATCAGCTCCGAAAACAGGAAAAAGGACGGTCTTGAATTTGCTATCGGAGAAGGAGATATAATTCTTGATAAAGGCTTCCGGTTTGAAGTTCTGCCCGTCAGATTTGATTTTACAAAGCCAATCACCCGAAATAAGATTTCCAATTCTCCGCAGAAGCAGTCGGAAAGACTTCTGCGGATAAAGGAGCTGGGCGAAGATTCGGCAGTGGTTGCCGTGCTGAGTCAGGAAACCTACTGCGAGGGTGAGGACACACTGGTGACAAAGGAGACTGAAGGCCTCAGAACGGTAAAATACGGCGAGAGCTTCATCGTCCTGTCAAAGGAGCAGGGTTGCGATATGCCTGCAATCACCTATGAGTTTATCATTGCGGATTCATCAAAGCCGCCGGAGCAGAAAGCGCAGAAGTTCTGCACCGAATGCGGCGCAAAGCTGATGGCAGGCGATAGGTTCTGCCGTGAATGCGGTACGCCGGTGTTAAGGCAATACTGAACAATAAACTTTATAAAAATGGTCTCCCGTTCCATGTCGGGAGACCTTTTTTCTGAAATTACTTTATCGCGTCATAGAGATCGGCGATTTTCTGCTCGACATTATCCTTACCGGACGCGAGTATGGACGCCGCGTTTTCGCCGCCGTTCTTGACGGCTTCCTTGAGCTCTGACACTATGGAACTGGTAATACCGAAGATGAATCCGATATCGGTCATTCTCGAACTATTGATTATCGAGAGCATCTCGATGGAATCGTCGTCGCGCAGTCCTTTCTGGCAGATAGTCTGGTTGTAGTAGAGCGGGAGAACGGTCTCCTTGCTCTCATACGAAAGCGCGTCGAGTATCGTTCCGGTGCGCTTCGGATTAGAGGCGTTTGCCGGGATGCAGAGGCGGAAGATATTTTCGCTCGCGTAAGCTACATAGTTCTTCTGCGCCTCGTCATATTTCGGCGCGGGAAGGATTCCGAACTCGACGTTATAGGGTCTGAACACCTGATTGCCCTTGAGCTCGGTCGTCAGGAAAGCCGCGCGCTCGTTTGCGAACATATAATAGTACGAGCCTTCCTTGAAATCCTCGTCTCCGAAGATAGTGCTGCCGTCGTTCTGATTAAGCAGCTTAGCCGCCTTTTCTATCGTTCCGAAAAGTCTTTCGGTTCCTCCGGTAAAGACGAGCTTGCCGTCCTTTCCCGTGTCGAGCAGCTTATTGTCTCCGGCGAGGAGCATCATATACGACGCGGTATTATGACCGGCTATGCCGTATATGGCATTGCTGCCTGTGGTGAATTTGAAGCTGTCGTCGCCGTTGAGGTTCGCACACGCGCTGACATACTCGTTCATCTTGTCTATCGTCCACTTTCCGTCGCGGACGAGGTCATACGGCATTTCGAGCTTGTTGCTGCTCAGTATGTTCTTGTTGAAGAATAATACCCATGTGAGGTCGAGCGAGGAGAGCTGGAGCGAGCTTGTCGCGCAGAACAGCTTTCCGTCGATTTCGAGCGATTTGTTGAGCTCGGTGTCCCACCAATCCTCGTCTAAATTCAGTCCGGGGACTGTGTTCAGGTCGAGGACATATCCGCCTGTGACGATTCCCGGAGCGCCCGACATCGAGACAAACGCGCAATCGAAATTTTCGTCGCCCGCCGTTACATCCTGCTGCAGGATAGTCGCGGGCTTGTTGCGGTCGTCCCAGCCTAAAAAGGTCTCCGCCTGCTCGCTGATTTTGATACCGAGCTTTTCCTCGATTTTGCGGTTGCGGGCATATACCGCGTCGTCTACGGTCTCACCGGTCTGTTCCTCGACGTCGGTTTTGACGTAGCAGTTAAAGAAGCTGTCGATATTGAGTATCCTGAACTCATATCCGCCGTAATCCACGTCGGGATAGTCATAGCCTGCGGCGGTCGTCTCCGCAGGCGTAGTCGCCGAATCCGTACCGGCGGCCGTGTCCGCGGACGGCTCGGCTCCGCATCCGGCAAGCGCTCCGGTCAGCATCGCCGAAAGCAGTAAAAGAGCGGTCGTTCTGTTGGTTTTGTTCATTCTTTTTATCCTCCAAGAGTTTATTTCATTGATATTATACCATATCTGAAATAAAAATCTTCCTCTTTCTTCGGATTTTGTTGCGTTTTTTCGGATTTTTCCATTTATCTGCATTCTTAAAAAATATCTTTGTCCTATAATAACGACTAAGCCGCGGCTGTGATAAAGACTATCGGGTGTATTCCCGACAGCAAAAATTCTTCCGCTCACTTAATTTTTTTCGTTAAACGCTGAAAATTTACAAATATTCGTAGCATTTTTTGAAATAATGTAGTATACTATAATTAAATATGCCCGACTTGTATAAAGGGAAAATCAGAATACGGAGAACATAAACATTATGGGATTTCTTGACAAAATAATCGGCACATACAGCCAGCGGCAGGTAAAGAAGATACTCCCCATCGTCGATAAGATCGAAGCCCTCGCACCGACCTACAAGGCGATGTCCGATGAGGAGCTCCGCGGTATGACCGACAAGCTCAAAGCCAGACTCGCGGGGATCGAGACTCTTGACGATATACTGCCCGACGCTTTCGCAACCGTCAGAGAGGCGGCTGACCGCGTGCTCGGAAAGCGTCCTTTCCGCGTACAGCTCATAGGCGGTATCATCCTCCATCAGGGACGCATCGCAGAGATGAAGACCGGTGAGGGTAAAACTCTCGTCGCTACCCTGCCCGCTTACCTCAACGCGCTCAAGGGCGAGGGCGTTCACGTCGTCACCGTCAACGAATACCTCGCGCGCCGCGACAGCGAGGAGATGGGTAAGGTCTACGGCTTCCTCGGGCTGACCACCGGTCTCGTGGTTCACGACCAGTCCAAGGAGGCTAAGCAGCGCGCCTACAACGCCGACATCACCTACGGTACCAACAACGAGTTCGGCTTTGACTACCTGCGCGACAACATGGTCATTTATAAGGATCAGCTCGTTCAGCGCGGTCATGCCTTTGCTATCGTCGACGAGGTCGACTCGATACTCATCGACGAGGCGAGAACCCCGCTCATCATCTCGGGCGCGGGAGAAAAGTCCACCGATCTCTACGACAGAGCCGACAAGTTCGTCCGCACGCTCAAGAAGTATGTCATCAAGGAGCTCGACGACAAGGAGCTCAACGACGATATCGACGCCGATTACATCGTCGACGAAAAGGCGAAGAACGTCACTCTCACTCAGAGCGGCATCAAGAAGGCGGAGGCTTACTTCGGGCTTGAAAACCTCTCCGACCCGGCGAACTCCACGATCTCGCATCACATCAACAAGGCGATTCAGGCTCACGGATCCATGCAGCGCGACGTCAACTATATTGTCAAGGACGGAGAGGTGCTCATCGTCGACGAGTTCACCGGACGAGTCATGCCCGGACGCCGCTACTCCGACGGTCTGCATCAGGCTATCGAGGCAAAGGAGCGCGTCAATATCCAGAAGGAGACCAAGACTCTCGCTACCATCACCTTCCAGAACTTCTTCCGTCTTTACAAGAAGCTCTCGGGTATGACCGGTACGGCTCTGACCGAGGAGAACGAGTTCCGCGAGATATACTCGCTCGACGTCGTCGAGATCCCCACCAACAAGCCGATGATCCGAAAGGATCTCAGCGACGTGGTCTACAAGACGATGAACGGCAAGTACAACGCTATCATCGAGCAGATCAAGAAGTGCCACGAAAAGGGTCAGCCTGTCCTCGTCGGCACAGTCTCGATCGAAAAGTCCGAGGAGCTCTCGAACAAGCTCAAGCGCGCCGGAATCCCGCACACCGTCCTCAACGCGAAATACCACGAAAAAGAGGCTGAAATCGTCGCTCAGGCAGGAAAGTTCGGCGCGGTCACTATCTCGACCAACATGGCGGGACGCGGTACCGATATCATGCTCGGAGGAAACGCCGAGTTCCTCGCCAAGAACGATCTGAGAAAGCTCGGCTACGAGGAGGCTGTGATAGCCCTCGCCACCGGCTCGTCGAGCGATGTGGACGAGACTGTCCTCGAAGCAAGAGAAAAGTTCAAGGAAGCTCTCGCAAAGCACAAGGAGGAGATCGCTCCCGAGGCTGAGCGCGTCAGAGCCGCAGGAGGTCTCTTTATCCTCGGCACCGAGCGCCACGAGAGCCGCCGTATCGACAATCAGCTCCGCGGACGCTCCGGACGTCAGGGCGACCCCGGAGAATCCCGCTTCTTCCTGTCGCTCGAGGACGACCTCATGCGTCTGTTCGGAAGCGAGCGCGTCATGGGCGCGGTCGAAAAGCTCGGTCTCGAGGAGGATCAGCCTATCGACGCGGCTATACTCTCCAACGCCATCGAGGGCGCGCAGAAGCGTCTCGAGGATCAGAACTTCCAGCGCCGCAAGACCGTCCTCAGCTACGACGACGTAATGAACCAGCAGCGCACAATCATCTACAAGCAGCGCCGCGAGGTCATCGACGGCGCGGATATCAGCGCTACCGTCCACAAGATGATAGAGGACACCATCGACGAGGCGGTCAACCGCTTCACAGTCTCCGACGTACAGAGCGAGTGGAACATCGAGGGAATCCGCAACTATTTCTTCGGTCTGCTCTGCGGCGCGGACGATTTCAAATACTCCGAGGACGAGCTCAAGAGCCTCAAGCGCGACGACATCAAGAAAACTCTCCACGACCGCGCGGAGGAGCTCTACGCATCCAAGGAGAAGATCTTCGGCGATCAGATGCGCGAAATCGAGCGCGTAGTTCTGCTGCGCGCCGTCGACTCCAACTGGATGAACCACATCGACGCGATGGACGATCTGCGCGGCTCGATCGGACTTCAGGCTTACGCTCAGCGCAACCCGATCAACGAGTACCGTCTCACCGGCGCGGATATGTTCGACGACATGGTCGCTCAGATCCGCGAGGACACGATGCGCATGATCCTCTCCATAATGCCGAGACCTCAGACCGAGATCAAGCGCGAGGCAGTCGCAAAGGCTACCAGCGAGGGCTTTGCCGGCGGCGAGTCGAAGCCGGTCAGATCGGGCTCCGCGTCCCAGAGCGGCGTTGTCAGCGCCGACGGCAGGACTGTCAAAAAGGTCGGAAGAAACGATCCCTGCCCCTGCGGAAGCGGCAAGAAGTACAAGAAATGCTGCGGCAGAAACGAGACCGCAGATCAGTGAGCATTGAATTGTTTCAAAGGAATTTAAAATGGGCTTCGGACTGATATTCATCGGTTATTTCTTCATGATGAACATCCCGATCGGCGGCGTGGATGTGCTGCCGGACGCTATCGGCTGCCTTATAATGCTCGCCGGAGTCGGGAAGCTCATCCTCCACTGTCCGGAGAATAAATGGTTCGGATATTCGCGAATCGCGCTGATCGTGTTCGGAATACTCGCGGTATTCGTGCTTGGAGATCAGCTCGCGACGGCTTCGGGAATGGTGTCCGAGCCGCTTGAAAAATATTTCTTCGGTCCGCTGAAATCGGTATACACGCTGGCTATCGGAGTTTACCACGTTATGCTCTTTCTCGGGATACACGAGCTTTCGGTCAGCGTCGGGCTGCCGAAGCTCGCCAACCGCGCACGCAGAATGACTGCGCTGACTGTAGTCTATTATCTCTGCGAAATAGCGTCCCTTTTAGGGCTGGCGGGTCTTATCGCAAAAATGGCGGAAAATCCCGACGCAGTGCTCTCGACGATAAATCTGATAATCTATCTGCTCGGAAGCGCTTGGCTCCTGCTGACGTGGGCGCTGCTGCTGACCTGCTATATGCGTATATGTCTCGAGGGAGACGAGGATATGCCCTACCGCGACAACACTCACGACCAGATAGTCTCGTATCTTAAAAGCAAGCGAAAAAAATGATGAAGGGAGCTCGAACTATATGACCGCTGCCGCCAAATCAAACAACAGCGACTCGCCCGCGAAGAAAATGGGGCTCGGCTGGCTGATTGCCGCCGTGATATTCCTGTTCAACCCCTGTCTCAACATAATCGACGTGCTGCCCGACTTTTTCGGAGTCGTATTCCTGATTTTGGGGCTTCGCAAATGGGCGGATCTCTGCCCGGGAATGTCGGACGCGCTGCAGGGACTTGATAAGCTGAAATGGTTTCTGCTCGTAAAGGCCTTTGCGATGATACTCGTCCCGCTGAACGACGACACCTTTGTGCTCGTGATGACCTTTGGTTTCGCGATAATCGAGATGATCTACTTGGTCCCGGCGATCGGAAGGATCTTCAACGGCTTTGAGTACTTCGCAACCCGCTTTCAGGGACGCTCGGTCTATGTGAATTACAAGAACGTAACAACGCTGACCTACATCTTCTGCATCGGAAAGGCGATACTTACCGTACTGCCCGAGCTCTGCTCGCTCTCGGACTACGAGTACGACGGCTATGTCACCGGCGGAGTTCAGTTCAACCTCGCGGATTACAAGTCGGCGCTGCTGATCCTCTCGCTCTTTCTTGTGACGCTGATGGGACTTATGTGGCTTGTGAACATAATCCCCTACATCAGGCGCATTTCGAGGGAGACCGATTTTCTCGAGCGCGTCGCGGCTCAGTACGAGCTCGAGGTCGCTTCCAACGACGGACTTACGCTGAAGCGCCGGCTCAGGACGATAATCCTGCTCATCACCGCCGGAACGGTGTTCACTATGAACATCTGGTTAGACGAGTTCAACGTCATACCCGGCTTTATCGGCGGAATATTCCTGCTCATCGGCACGCTGAGACTGAAAAAGCTCTCCAGCACCGCAAAGCCGGCGATAATCGCTTCGGCGGTTTATACCGGATGCTCGGCGCTCTCCTATGCGCTGTCGATAATTTTCGCGGCACAGTACACGCTCACCGACGTTATGCACCGCTTTGAGGCTTACGACCTCTACAATTATACCCGCGTCGGCTCGATTCTTGAGTATGTCTCGCTGTTCGCGGCGATCTTCCTTATAATCCGCGAGCTCAGAGGTCTCATTAAGGTCTACCTTGCTCCCGACAGCCGGCTTTCTGACAAACGGCTCGTCAACATCTATCATATGGGACAAAAGGAGCTCGACCGCAGATTCGTTATTTCGCTCGTGCTGTTCGTGCTGAGCTTTGCGTTCAATTTCGCGCTCGCGCTTTTCAGAGCCGAGATCACCGCTGAGATCTCGGAATTCTGGTGGATACCGCTGATCCTGACCGTGATCTGGATAATCTATCAGAAATCGACCTCTGACGCGCTCTATGATCAGATCGAGCAGAAGTATATTTAATTTTTGAAAGGAAAAATTCCTATGAAAGAAATTCTTCAGGAGCTTGAATCCCCTGCGGCTGAATACCGCGGACACCCTTTCTGGTCGTGGAACGACAAGCTCGATCCCGAAATGCTCCGCTGGCAGATCCGCGAGATGAAGCGCGTAGGTCTGGGCGGCTACTTCATGCACGCGAGAGGCGGTCTCATCACCGAATATCTCTCCGACGATTGGTTTGACTGCATCAAGGCCTGCGTCGACGAGGGTAAAAAGACCGGAATGGAGTCCTGGAGCTACGACGAGAACGGCTGGCCGAGCGGTTTCGGCGGCGGGATCGTCTCGGGTATGGGCGACCGCTATCATGTCCGCTGGCTCGTTTTCCAGCCCTATGAGTCTACTACGCCAGGCGGCAAGGTTCTCGGCTTCTACGGCGTCAGCGAAGGCTCCTGCCGCTATCTCGGAGCTAAGATCCGGGTCGCCAAGAACGAGGTAAAGCCCGGCGAGACTATCTGGTACGTGGCTCACGAGAAAAACGAGAACTATGTCGATATTCTCAATCCGGCAGTCGTCTCGGCGTTTATAAAATGCACCTACGACGTCTACGCCGAAAAGCTCGGCGGCGACTTCGGCGGCGCTTCGATGCCCGGCTTCTTCACCGACGAGCCTCAGTTCGCGCGCTGCAAGATACCGTGGTCCTACGTTCTCCCCGACGAGTTTGAAAAGGACAACGGCTACGACATCATCGCCGGACTGCCGCTGCTCTTTATCGAGCGCGAGGGCTATGAAAAGTTCCGCTTCGATTTCTGGCGCACGGTCAGCCGTCTCTACACCGAGTCCTTCGGCAAGCAGATCTACGACTGGTGCGAAAAGCACAACTGCAAGTTCACCGGCCACGCGATGATGGAGGACAGCCTCTACTGTCAGATGGCCTGCACCGCCGGAGTCATGCCGCTCTACGAATATATGCACATTCCCGGAATGGACTGGCTCGGACGCGGTATCGCAAGCCCGCTCATCCCCAAGCAGGTCGGCTCGGTGGCAAAGCAGCTCGGCAAAAAGCACGTCCTCTCCGAGACCTTTGCCTGCTGCGGCTGGGACGTCAGCTTTGAGGAGCTCAAGTGGATCGCCGAGTGGCAGTACCTCAACGGCATAAACTTCATGTGCCAGCACCTCGAGAGCTACTCAATAAGAGGTCTCAGAAAGCGCGACTATCCGCCGTCCATGTTCTATCAGTCGGCATGGTGGGACGACTACAAGGCGTTCAACGACTACTTCGCGCGGCTCGGAAAGATAGTCGCAGACTCGGACGAGTTTGCCGACGTGCTGCTCATCCATCCGATGCACACCGGCTACATAGCCTACAACGGCGGAAACTGCCGCGAGATACAGAAATATGACGGAGAGCTCTTTAAGGCGCTCGGTATACTCTCGGGCAATCACATCGGCTATCACCTCGGCGACGAGGTCATCATGCGCGAGCACGGCTCGGTCGCCGGAAACGCGCTGAAGGTCGGTCTCTGCGCATATCACACGGTGATCCTCCCGTCGATGAAAACTATCGACTCGTCGACCTTTGCTCTGCTCAAGGAATTCGCCGCGAACGGCGGAAAAATACTCGCCCTCGGAGAAAAGCCATCTCTCGTCGACGGCGAAGCGAACGACGAGCTCAAGTCCTTCATGGACGGCGTTGAGGTTCTTCCGGTAAACGACGGCGAGCTTCTGACCTATTCGCTCGTAAAGCATGGGCTCAAGAAGATCACCGTCTCGGACAGGAACGGCGAGATCGGCTCTATCCACTGCCGCGTGAATCTTGTCAACGGCGGAAAGGCTTATTTCTTCCAGAATCAGGATCGCGAGCGCTCCTTCGACGCGAAGATCATTCTCGACACCGACAAGGACGCGGTTCGGCTCGATCTCAACGACCTGAACGTCTACGCCGCCGACTCGATCAAGGCGGACGGAAAGACTGTCGTCTATCTCCACTTTGAGCCGATGCAGTCCTATATGCTCCTCGCCGGAGACGAGCTTCCCGAGGTCACAAAGGTTGAAAAGCCCATGCTGACCCTCCCGCTCGCGCGCGAGTGGTACTTCGACGGCGGAGACGACAACGCGCTGACCCTCGACACCTGCCAGTACATCCTCGGCGACGGTGAGGAATACTCCGAGCCGCGCAATATTCTCGACATCATGGAAATTCTGCTCTCACAGCGCGCCAACGACAAGCTGAAGCTGAAATTCACCTTTGAGATCGACGGCGCGGCGCAGCTTGAGTCCATGAAGTCGCTGCGGCTCGTCTCTGAGCTGACCGACGAGTTCAGCATCAGCGTCAATGGAAGCAGGGCGGTCTGGGACGGCGTATCGTGGTGGAAGGACAAGGCTTTCAAGTCGATCGACATCAAGCAGTTCGTAAAGACCGGTGTCAACGAGATCATCGTCGACGGCTCCTTCTTCCAGCGTCAGAAGGTCTACGACGTGCTGTTCGGCGAGAACGTGCTCGAGACCGAGCGCAACAAGCTCACCTACGACACAGAGCTTGAGAGTCTCTATCTCGTCGGAGATTTCAGCGTATTCTCAAAGTCGGGCTACATCGAGAGCGCAAAACGGACTATTATCACCGACGGCGGCTTTGTCATCACCGACCGCGTGACAAGGTTCACCGGCGGCGACATCGTCACTCAGGGCTATCCCTTCTTCTCGGGAAGGATCAGGCTCTCGCAGGACGTCAAGATCAAGAAATCCTACGGAAAGCGCATCGCCGTCAGAATCAAAAAGCCCTACGCGGCGCTTGCCAAGGTCTATGTCAACGGCAGGTTCGTGAAGTCGCTGCTCTGGTCGGACTACACCGCCGACGTCAGCGATTTCGTCAAGCCCGGCGAGACGGCTAAGATCACGCTCGAGCTCGTAGTCAGCAACCGCAATCTGATGGGACCGCATCACAATCCGGACGTCGAGACCTACGGTATCCATCCCGGCAGCTTCTCGCCTCACGGAAATTACACTCCCTCCGGATGGCGCGAGCGCTACAGCTTCGTTAAGATCGGCATAGGTGAATAAAAAGATTATGCCGGACGGTTTATTCACCGTCCGGCTTTTGTCAGTAGCTGATATTCCGGTCGAGTCCGTGGATGAAGCCGTTCGCGTCGGCTGAGCAGACGTCGCCGCCTATGACCCGGTTCCGGCTGACGAGAATGCTAACGAGCACCTCTCCGCTGTAATCGGGATAGTTCGTGACGCGGTAGGTATAGCGCATGACGTTCTTCTTGTGGTATTTCGAGAGGTCGAAGCCCTGCTTTTTCTGGAGCTCGTTGTAGCTCTGAAAGACCTTGTCGAACTCGGCGGGGATCGTGACCTCGATCTCCTCCACCGGCTTGGTCTCGACTTCCCAGCCGAACTGCCTTAAAAAGTTCACCCGGTCGTCGGCGGTCTTGATCTTGTCGAACTTCACCGACTCCGAGATCTCGACGCTCCCCGAGACCGTCTCGACCCTCTGCGGCGACGCCGGAATGAAGAAAAGCAGCGTCACAAGCGCTATCAGCGCCAGCGTCGTCACTCCGAAAAATTTAAGCGTACTCGCTCTGAGCGAACATATGAACATATTCTCTCCTCCTGTCGGTTTCCTGTTACATTATACTGCCCTAAAAGGCTGAATATACCGAAAGGAATACAATAATGCTTGACATTTTCAATGATATTAAGCGAATGAGCTCGGGCTGTCTCTGCGGCGAGAGCCACTCTATGGCGACCGGAACCGTCTATGTCGGCTCGAACGCCGCGGACAGGCTCCGGGATTTTGCTCGAGCTTATCGCTCGCCGCTCGTCGTCTGCGACACGAATACCGAAAAATATACCTCGCTGTTTCCGGGCTTCGATAAGGCTGTGCTGCCCGGAGACTCCCACGCGAACGAGCTCGGTACATCCCGGCTGTTCGAGCAGCTCGGGAGCGGCACCGACCTGCTGATCGCCTGCGGCTCCGGCTCGATTCACGATATCACCCGATACTGCGCGGACAGGCGCGGACTGCCCTTTGTCTCATTTCCGACCGCTGCGAGCGTGGACGGCTTTGTCTCGACCGTAGCGGCGATGACCTGGGGCGGACAGAAGCTCTCGTCTCCGGCGGCAGCTCCGATCGCGCTTTTCGCCGACGAGGAGGTCTTTTCCGACGCTCCGGCGAGACTGACCGCGTCGGGAGTCGGAGATCTGCTCGGAAAGTACACCGCGCTGACCGACTGGCGCATCGCTCAGATCCTGACAGGCGAGAAGCTCTGCCCGGCAATATATAGTCTGATGAGCGGCGCTCTCGGAAAGTTAGAAGCACTGCTCGAACGCAGGGCTTCGGGTGAGATCAGCGCAAATTCGGTCGAATATACAACGCTTGTTATGGAATCGCTGGTGCTCGCCGGGCTTGCGATGCAGCTTCAGGGGAATTCGCGTCCGGCTTCGGGCTCGGAGCATCATCTGTCGCACCTCTGGGAGATGCACGTCGTCAATAAGCCGACACAGGCGCTCCACGGCGAGCAGGTCGGCGTCGCGTCGCTGCTGCTCACAAAATTCTATCACGCTCACGGGAGCTTTGACTTCACAAAGCCGCGCGACCTCGCCGCGACCTTTGACAGGAGCTATGTCGGGTCGGCGTTCGGAGAGCTCACCGACGGCATACTCGCCGAAAATCTCGCAGACGGCGATCCGCGCACCTCGTCGCTCAACTTCACCGCGTCTGACGAGCAGTCAAGGCTCGCCGGAGAGGAGATTTCAAGGCTGATCGCTCCCGAGCGGCTCGAACGCTATCTTAAGCTCGCCGGAGCGCCGACGACGCTGACCGAGCTCGGACTGCCCGACAGTCCGGAATTTATCGAAAAAACGCTCGCGTTCGCGCCCTATGTGAGAAAGAGACTGACCTTATTAAAAATCATCGAGGCGAAATAATGGATACTGAATTTATAAATCTCACGCCGGAGAATCTCAAAGACGAGCATCTCTGCTGCATAATTCGCTCGAAAAAGCCCCATCCCGGCATAGAAGCGAAACGAGCGTGGCTGGCTGAACGTCTGCGCGAGGGGCATATCTTCCGCAAGCTGAATATCAAGGGCTGCGCGTTCATCGAATACGCTCCGCTCGAAACGGCGTGGACGCCGATAGTCGGCGAGAATTTTCTCTATATCTACTGTCTGTGGGTTCAGGGCGAGCCCAAGGGGCAGGGCTACGGGCGTCAGCTCATGGAATACTGTCTGAACGACGCTCGCGAGCGCGGAAAATCCGGCGTCTGTATGCTCGGCGCGGCTAAGCAAAAGGCGTGGCTCTCCGACCAGAGCTTCGCGAAAAGGTTCGGCTTCACGACAGTCGATACGACCGACGACGGCTATGAGCTGCTGTCGCTCTCCTTTGACGGCAGTCAGCCGCGCTTTGCTCCGAGTGCGAAGAGGCAGGCTATCGAAAATAAAGAACTGACCGTCTTTTATGACGATCAGTGTCCCTATATCCCCCAGAGAATCGAAAAACTGCGCGAGTTTTGCTCAGAAAAGGCTATCCCGGCGAATTTCGTTCATGTGAACTCGCTCGGGCAGGCGAAGTCCCTGCCCTGCGTATTCAACAACTGGGCGGTGTTTTATGACGGCAGCTTTGTCACCGTCAACCAGCTCGACGGCGCGGCGGTCGAGCGTATCGTCCGCGACGCTCAGAAGCTGTCCGCGACGCCCTGAAGCAGCGCGAGAAGCCCTTTATCCGCTCCCTCCGGAGCAAAGCTGTTGCCGACCGGAGATCTGCCGGTCAGCTTCTTGTACCACAGGCAGCCGAGCAGGTAGCGTCCGTAGATCAGGTGCATATGAAATCCGTCGCGATAGAGCGACTGACCTCCGCTCCTCGAGTCGAACTCGGGGAGCTTTTTTGCCGCGTGGACAGCCTCGCCCGACGGTATCAGCTCGAGCCCGTACCTCTGCGCGTAGTCGTGGCAGGTCGCGTAGACCATGCCGTACATGACATCGCTGTTCGATTCGAAAAAGGGAAAATCGCCGTGTGTCGAGCAGTATTCGTACTCCCATGTCTCCTGAAAGCAGAATTTAGCGCCCGGGCACAGCTCGCGCACGCCCTCGGTCAGCTTTGCGAGATAGGGCAGATAGGTCTCCGGACGACCTGCCGAGCCGCTGACCTGCTGGAACGTGACGATATCCCAGTTCTCCTCGCCAAGCGCCGCCTGTATCGACGAGCAGGGCGCTCCGACCGTATTTCCGTTGGTCTCATAGGCGTAAGCCTCGGCGCGCGACTCGAAGTTCTTCCAGTGCCTTTCGAGCGAGCAGCCGCCGATAAAGAGGTTCTTCGCGAGCAGCTCAACTCTGTCAGCCGCCGCGATGTCGTGCAGCCAACGCTGCGCGTCCTGAGAAAAGCTGTTGCCGATAGATAATACCTTTAACATATCAGTAAACCATGAACGCGCCGATCCTGATCGCGTTCCCCTCCGATTCCTCTGATTTTTTGTCCGATACGCGGAGCTTCAGCAGATGACGACCGCTCTCAAGCTCGCCGCCGAGCATGATTCCTCCCGCGCGGTTGAACGACTTGCAGTATTTGTCCCAAGTGCTGACCGTCTGCTCCGCCCCGCCGTCGATCGACCAGACAAGGTCTCCCGAGTCCTTCGCGAGCATACAGTATAGCCCGACGCGCCTGCCGTCAAAGGCTAACTCTAACTCCTCGCCCGGCGTTTTTGACTCTATGTAGTGGTCGTAGCGTCCGCAGAGCGAGCGTTCGACCTTATTCCAGCCTGAGCCGACTTCAAATGCGTCGACAAGCCGCGCCGCGGTTCTGTCGTTGTCCGAGATGCGCCCGGGGAGATTCTTCTCACTCAGCGCTTCGGGAGCATTTTTGCCGATCAGAGCCTCGCCAAGCAGCCTGACAACCGCTTCTGTGTAAATTTTATAGCCCTCGTCGTTAGGATGCACGGTATCAATGGTCAGCGACTTCCAGTCCCCGCCGAGCTCGTTTACCTTTGCGCGCAGTATCTCGCCGACGTCGATCTGCGGTATACCATAGCGGTGCATGACAGCCGAATGAGCGCTGCGGGCTGTGAACTCACCTCCGGCGGCGATATGGTCGGAGAGCCCCTTTGTCGTCGTATGCAGGTATACTATCTCGGCGTATGGATTCTTCGCGTAGATTTTTCGAACAATAGCCTCGGAGTTCGCGACGATATCCTCGTAGCTTCCCAGCCCGTCGTTTACCGAGAACTCGATGAAAACAAGGTCGGGAGACTTTTCGAGCAGGTCGCGCTCCTCTCGGAAAATTCCGAGCATACTTCCCGTCCCGCCGATTGCCGCCTGTATAGTCGAAATTTCGCAGTCGCTGAATTTTTCGCGAAGCCACTCTGTGACCGCGCCTCTCCACGAGGTTTTTCCGGCATCCGACGCTCCCGCGCCCTCGGTTATCGAGCCGCCGAAGAAGCCGACTGTGAGCTTTCTTTTTTGTTTGAGAAGATAAAGTGTGTTTTCAAGCATGGCTGACCTCCTCCTTACGATTGACGCGGCTATTCGTCAGTTTCCAAGCATATTTCTGACGAAGTTATCATCGGACGTTTAGCGTCGCTCCCTGCGTCAGGCTCGACGCCGTATCTCCAATCGGTTTCAGAACCCTCGATGACAATTTCGTCTCCCGAAACGGTAATAATCGCGCTGAGCGGTTCGGTGAAGAACCAAGTGTTTTTCGCCTGACTGAGCGAGCTGAACGGCTTTTCACAGGTATTTATAAGCCGACCGTCTGCGTCGTAGTCCTCGAACGTAAATGTCTGATCATCGGTATAATGCTGACCGTCGCAGATTTTCCAATAGCCGTTCAGTACGGTGTTGCAGTCAAAGTACAGCACACCTTCAACAGTCGCCGTGTGGTCGGTGTGATAGTGTCCGTTAATCGCAAGCAAAACCGTTCTGCGCCTTTTTGAATTTGCCTTTGCGAACAGCTCGCGTACCGCCGAAGCGTCGGAGGACGCCGAGCTGTTAGTTCCACTGAACTCCGCGTGTGAGACGGTTATACATGATAATCCCAAGTCAGCCGCGTCAAGCAGCACCTTTTCGAGCCAAGCGAGCTGTTCTGGTCCCAGCGAGTTCTCTCTGACCGAGCCTTTCGGCGGACCGTAGCTGTTCTCGGTATTATGCACCCATCCGCCGTCAAGAAGCGAATAGTTCGTGTCAAGGCATATCACGCGAAAGCCGTCTATGTCAAAATAATAATATCCTATGCTGCCGTCGCCGAGCTTGCCGTCCAACGTTCCCCAGACAACCGCTTCGCTTTGGTTCGTCAGGAGCTTTGTCACGACCTCCATGCGGTTGCCGCGGCTTTCAAGCTCGTGATTTCCGTATACTCCGTATACCGGCAGATCATAGCCGTTTTCGAGATAAGCTCCCGTCAGCTCCGGCGAGCCGATATAGTCGTTGCTGAAATCTCCCGCGTGGATAACGAATCCGACCTGAGCCTCATTCGCGCGCGAGAGAATTTTATCAAGGTCAGATACCGACGACGCATACATATTCTTTTTATAATGCAGGTCTGCAAAAACCGCAAATCTCAGCGTTTTGTTTACGGTATTGTTTTTTTCGTCCATAATCCCATATAAACCCATTATAAAAATCAAGCCGCCGACAAGCGGCGGCTGTGATTATTTTACTTATTTGGTAGCGGTAGCCGGGTCGAAGGTCACATAGGTGTATGTGATGACATCGCCGTCAGCGATAGCGTTGACGTTAGCCTTTCCGGAGGTGGGCTCGACGTCGTTGATGTAGTACATCCAGTAGTGAGCGATTCCGGTATCCTTTTCGGTGTAGTCCTTATAATCCTGGATGTCGGCAACCGAGTCGCCAGCCTCAGTAAGGGTATAGCTGATTTCGTTGAGGATGCAAGCCTCCTGGAATGCTTCGAGAACGGTGGGATTTTCGCTCTTGATCTTGACCTCGGTGTTGAGGATCGGATCCTCTGCGTCGTCTGCGACGATCTTGATCGTTACGGTGATCTCCGGATAGTCGGCGACTCCGCAGGACGCAAGTCCGACGACCGCCATAATTCCGACGAGAACAAGAGCTAAAACGCGGGTGAATTTCATTTTGAAATATCCTCCTGATAGATAAAGTTGACGAACGGGACTGCCCGTCTGTCATGCGCTTATGAGTATATTATACTATTATCTTTCTCATTTGTCAAGGTCATTTTGAGCAATTTTCGCCTCTGCTCAAAATTTATTTACAACCGCTCGTGCTTTTTACTAAATTGGTCGAGCAAATTTGTGCATCTTAATTAAGCACTATTATCCCCAGATTCAGATACGCCGCAAATATCAGCCAGACGAGATAGATGATCATCGCCGCCGTGCTGACGAGATATATCCTCGAAAAGGCGCAGAGCGTTAAAAACGTCGCGGCTATCATTATCAGTATAGCTATGAACGCCGCGAAAAACGCTCCCGCTCTGAAAAACAGCGGATACCAGATAAAGTTGAAAACCATCATGATCGCAAAAAAGAACAGTCCCTTGAATTTATCTCCGCAGACCGCCCGCTCGCGAACGCAGACGACCGCTCCGACCGCTCCGCCGATCAACAGATACATGACAGTCCAGATTATCGGGAAAAGAAACGCGGGCGGCGCTCCGATCGGTCTTATCAGCACCCGGTAGATCAGCGCGCTGCCTCCCGCGATCGCGCTCAGAAAGCCGATGAACAGCGTAACTCCCGCTCCGATCAGCACGCATTTCATATCTATCCGGCAGAGCTCAGAGCGTATCCGGTTGATAAGCTTTGTCCGGCAGAATTTCATTGACACGAAAATCACCTCACACAATCGTATGAGGTGATTTTCCGTTTTATGCAGCCGTTTCGGACTCAGCCGGAGTCTCTCCGCTGTCCGGAGGCGTATCGGTTCCGGGTTCGGGTTCAGGCTCAGGCTCGGGCTCAGGCTCGGGCTCAGGTTCGGGCTCGGGCTCGACGTGAGCGTGCTCGTAGCACCAGCTGTTGAACACGCGCTTTCCGCCGGTATCGCTGTAGCCGGGATATTCGCCATCTCCGTAGAGTCCGATATAGAACGGCGAGTCGTTGTCCTCCGGCATCGGAGTATCGGCCGTTACCGCCCGATAGGTGTACTGCGAGTCGGTGATCTTGACGCTCAGCGGCATCGTGCGGCTCCAGTTGAGCAGTCCGACCTTCTTGATGTTCTCAGCCGGGCAGTTTTCGCAGGCGACGGCTCCGGTCACTTTATCGTAGTCGACCATGATATGCCGGTCGCAGTATTCGCCGGGGATCGTCGACGCGGTGAAGTAGCCGGTCTCGGCGCGGTTTCCGCGGGGATCGGCGTAGCAGGCGGCGGTCATCAGCTTTCCGGAGTCCTTGCAGTAGGTCGCCGTGATGATACCGTCGGCAAGCTCGAATTTTTTCAGCGGCGTTCCGCCCGAGACGGCTTCGCTGATGATGTCGCTGTGGACGTTCTTCATTATTATATCCCATCCGACGACGGTCGGGTTCCACGCGAGCTTTCCGATCTCCTGCGGCATCTCGTAGCCGAACCAGATTCCGCAGACATAGTAGGGCGTATAGCCGACAAACCAGCGGTCATAGTCGCTGGAGGTCGTACCGGTCTTTCCGGCGACGTCCATCTGATTCTTCAGCGTGCAGGCGGACGCGGTACCCTTGGTGACGACGTTCTGGAGCATCTTCGTCATTATAGAGGCGGTCTGCTCGCTTATCACGACGTGACTGTCAGCCTCGTTTTCGAGGATGATATTGCCCTCGCTGTCCTTGACATAGAGCCAGGTGCGCGGCTTGTTGTAGACTCCGCCGTTGGCGAAGATCTGATAGCTTGCGGTCATCTCGAGCGTCGTGACGCCGAAGTTCATCGCTCCGAGCGCCAGAGGCGCGTAGTCCTTGTCGGTGATTCCGGTGCCGTTGTATTCGCCCGCCTCGATGAAGCTGCCCATGCAAAGCTTATTTCTTACAAAGTCGAACGACTTATCGAGGGTCAGATCCTGGAGTATTCTCAGCGAGACGGTGTTGACCGAGCGGGTCACGGCGTCGTTGACGGTAGTCAGTCCTCCGTAGACCTCGGGAAGGTTCTTCGGATAGGGGATAGGATTTGTCTTATCCGTATCACTGTCCTTGTAGTTGAACCATACCGGGCAGTCGTCATAGACCGAGCCGTAGGTGATAAGCCCGTATTCGAGCGCCGGAGCGTAGACCGACAGCGGCTTTATCGACGATCCGGGCGAGCGGGTTGTTCCGGTCGCGTAGTTTAAGAGCAGGTTGGCGTTCTTCTCGCCGCGTGCTCCGACGAGCGCTACCACGTCTCCGGTCTGCGGGTCGATCACGACCGACGAGGACTGGGGCTGAAGCGCGTTATTGGTCTTGGGGAACGTGCTCTCGTCGGTATAGATGTCCTCAAGCATCGACTGGATCTCGGGATCCTGAAGCGTGTAGATGTGAAGTCCTCCGGTGTAGAGGTAGTTATACGCCTGCTTCTGGGTGTAGCCGAACTTCTCCTGAAGCGCGGCGACGACCTCGACTATGACCTGATCGGTGTACCACGAGTTGGTCGTGACCGAGACGTCGCGCGCGCGTCCCTGATAGTCGAGCACCAGCTCCTTGCCGTAGGCTTCGTCGTACTCAGCCTGCGTGATGTAGCCCTGATCGAGCATCTCGTCGAGGATCAGATTGCGTCGTATAGCCTGTGTATCTGGATTCTGAACCGGGTCGTATCTCGTCGGCGAGTTGGTGATCGCAGCTATCGCCGCGCACTCGATGAGGGTAAGCTCGCTGACGTCCTTATTGAAGTAGGTATAAGCCGCCGCCTGAACTCCGTAGCAGTTCTGCGACAGGTAGATATTGTTGAGATAGAGCTCGAGTATCTGCGTCTTGTCGAGCTTCTTTTCGAGGTTCAGCGCGCGCAGTATCTCCTGCACCTTTCTCTGAGGGGTGTAGTCGTCGTCCTGCGTGATGTTCTTGATTGTCTGCTGGGTTATTGTCGAACCGCCGCGGTTGCGTCCGAGTGGGATAAAGTAGTTCACGACCGAGTAAGCCGTCGACTTCCAGTCGACTCCGTGATGGCTCCA
>CACXED010000200.1 GCA_902766575.1 uncultured Ruminococcus sp.
AACAGCTCGATATCGCGCTCGGGCTGTCTGCCGTCGAGGGTGGTCAGCTTTCGGATGTTCCAGAACAGGTTTCCGAGCCCGCCGATGTGATCCATATGCGTGTGCGAGATGAAAACCGCCCGCACGGCTCTCAGGTCGAGCCCCATCAGGTGCGCCGTGTACGAGCAGCTCTCGCCCGCGTCGAACCAGTAGAGCCCGCCGCCCGTCTCGAGCGCCCATGACGTGTGCCGCCGTCCGGGTATCGGCTCGGTCCCCGCGCAGCTGCCGAAGATGTGCAGCTTCATGAGAGTGACTTCACATATCCGCAGAGGATACCGGCGCTCGTCTCGGGCTTCGCCGAGCCGTTGAACAGCAGGTCTGCGTACCAACGCGACGGCTCGACGAACTCGTCGTAGCGGTATTTTACCGTGTCGAGATAGCGCGTCGCGACCTCGTCGAGGGTCTGTCCCCGGTCGCGCATGAAGCGGACTATCCGGCGATAGAGCCGCTCGTCGCTCGGAAGGTCGATAAAGACCCTGAGATCGAGCCTTTTTCTCGCTTCCTCGAGCCAGAGCACAAGGATTCCCTCGACGATGACTACGTCCGCGTCCGAAGCCTTGGCGTCGTCGATAGCTTTGTAGAACTCGTCGAGCTTAAAGGAGTCGGGATGATTGTGCTCGGGGTATTCAATGCCCGTATAGGGCGCGATTGTGGTCGGAGTGGGGTTCTTGAAGAACCTGTCGAGATGTACGCTGACAGTCCTTACGCCCTCGTCGGCAAAGCGCTTTTCGAGAGCCGCGGTGAGCGTCGTCTTTCCCGAGCAGGTGCCTCCCGCAATGCCGATTGTATACATATTCTTCTGTTCCTTTCAGAGCTCAGAACTGGTTTAAGAATCTGACGTCGTTTTCGTAGAGGTAGCGCATATCGTCGATGCCGTACTTGATCATCGTGACGCGCTCGATGCCCATGCCGAACGCGAAGCCGCTGTAGACCTCGGGGTCGATGTCGCAGCCGCGAAGCACGTTCGGGTGAACCATTCCGGCTCCGAGAATTTCGATCCAGCCCTCGCCCTTGCAGAGCCTGCAGCCCTTTCCTCCGCAGACGAAGCAGGAGACGTCAACCTCAGCAGACGGCTCGGTGAACGGGAAGTGGTGCGGTCTGAAGCGTATCTGAGTCGATTCGCCGAACATAGTCTTTGCAAAGGTCTCGAGCGTACCCTTGAGGTCGCCCATCGTGATTCCCTTGTCGACGACCAGTCCTTCGAGCTGATGGAACAACGGCGAGTGCGAAGCGTCGACCGCGTCGGAGCGGTAAACTCTGCCGGGAGAGATTATTCTGATCGGCGGCTTTTGCTTCTCCATGGTTCTGACCTGAACGGGCGAGGTCTGCGAGCGGAGCAGGATATTGTCGGTGATATAGAAGGTGTCCTGCGTGTCGCGCGCGGGATGATTCTCGGGAATGTTGAGCGCCTGGAAGTTGTAGTAGTCGTACTCGACCTCGGGTCCCTCGACGATGCCGAAGCCCATGCCGATGAAGATATCCTCCATCTCCTTCTGAACCTGAGCGAGCGGATGGCGCTTGCCGATCTCCGGAGCCTTGCCGGGCATGGTGACGTCGATGCGCTCGTCCCTCAGCTTCCGGTCGAGAGCGGCGCGTTTGTCAGCCTCGGCTCTCTCGGCGATGGCGTTTTCGATGTACTCGCGAACCTCGTTTGCGAGCTGACCGATCTTCGGGCGCTCCTCGGCGGAGAGCTGACCCATTCCGCGCAGAACTCCGGTGAGCTCGCCCTTTTTGCCGAGGAAGCGGATTCTGATCGCTTCGAGGTCGGCGTTTGCGTCCGCGAGCTGAGCCTTAGCCGCCTCGCGGATCTGTTCGAGTTTTTCTTTCATTTTATTGGATCCTTTCTAAAAATAAATAATTACCGATTGCTTACAGCCGCGGCGGCGCCGGGGATGCCTTAACCCAAAAAAGCGCCCGTCCCGCGTCAAAAACAGACGCAAGGACGAAGCGCAAAATATGCTCCGCGGTACCACCTTTGTTCATCACGGCAGACTTGCCGCGATACACTCGGCGGCTCTGTAACGTGAGCCTGACGTCGCGGGCTACCCGGCGGAGCGGAACGCTCGGCTTTCACCCGGCGATGCTCCGAAGCGAAATGCCTCACCGCGCCGATCGAAGACCGATCTCAGCTGTTTCGGTCTTTCTCTGGACGCCGGCTTTTGCGGAGGGCTGACTTCATCATCGCATATTTATTCGGCAGAAATGTCCGGAGCAGAACGCCCGGCGGACATATTCAGTATACCACACATTCAGTGAAAATGCAAGAGGGTAAAGCAAGATTTTCGGTTTTGAGCGGGAAATTCCGCAGACAGGTCTCAGAGCGGCTCTCCGGAATCCTCACCGGAGAGGTTCTCCTTCTGAGCCTCGTACTGATCCTGACTGTTTTTAAGGCGCATGATCTCCTCAAAGAAGGAGTCGACGTCGTCAAACTTGCGGTAGACCGAGACGAACCTTATATACGCCACCGGATCGAGCTTTCTCAGCCCGCGCATAAGACATTCTCCGATCTCGGCGGTAGTTACCTCGGTCTTTGAGTTGTTATAACATTCGGATTCGATAGAGTCGATAAGCGACTCCATCTGGCGTATCGAGACCGGACGCTTCTGACAGGCCTTGATAAGCCCGTTCAGTATCTTTTTCCGGTCAAAGGGTTCGCGTGTGTTATCGCGCTTGCAGACCATGAGCGGCGTGGACTCCACCGTCTCGTAGGTAGTAAAGCGTCTCTGGCAGTTCACACATTCACGGCGGCGGCGCACGACCCGGTCGTCGTCGATCGAGCGGGTATCAAGAACCTTGTTGTCGCTGCAGCCACATTCCGGACATCTCATATTTCCCGATCCTTTCAGGCTTGCGAATATAGCTTTCCGAAAGATATTATAACATCTTTTTTCGAAAATGTAAACACTTTTGTGTTAATTTTTTTGAAAAAGCATTACTTTCGTGATAGAAATATCATTCCACCATGATGCTCGCCTCGGCGTTGGTTTGACCGTCGGAGGAGCGCACCGTCCGGAAGTAATAAACTCCGTCCGACTCGGCGGTGTAGACCTTGAGCAGCTCGCCGAGCGGAGCCTCGTGCGCGTAGCTTATCGACATCGCGATAACGCGCTTTGTGTCCATATCGGGAATGAAGTCGCAGAACATATCGGGATAGTTGGTGTTGTTCATATGGCGGTTCATGTCGATATCGCTGTAGTAAATCGGGCGCTCGCCGACGAGCGAGAGCGAAAGCTCTCTCGGGATGCGGACCCGTCTCGGAGAATCGAGCTCGAGCGGCTCGTCCATCGCGATATCCATCTCGATCTCGCCGACCCGGACTATCCGGTGATCGCTTATTCCGATGAGTCCCCAGACCGAAGCCGCCTCGGCGACGACCTCGCCGTCGCGTCTTATCTGATAGCAGCGGTTGAAGCTGACGCCGCGGCTGTCGCAGCCCCATGTGGTGACGTCGATCTCGTCTCCGCCGAGCAGTGGGCTGTAGATGCTGACGTTTATGCGCGACAGGAGGAACGCCATATCCCTCCCCCGGAGCTCGTCCGGGCCGAGGCCGGCGTGCAGCATCTGCATATTCGCGGTCTCCTGCATATAGCGCTGTACAAGAGAGGCTCTCACAAAGCCGGACGGATCGCAGTCGTGTGTATTTATGCGGTAGTGTTCAGACCATTTCATTTTGGCAGGACCGATCCTTGGTTACAGAATGAAGGCAGAGGGACGGCCGCTCCTCTGCTCAAAACAGTGCCGCGGAGTCCGCGGCACTGGGGTTTTATTCGGAGTTTCGCGGGAATCAGAGAGTGTTCTGAGAGCCGAGGACAGTGGTGATCTTGTGCATGACCATCTTTCTGACCTCGTCGCGAGCGACCGAGAGATAGGTTCTCGGGTCGAACACATCGGGCTGATTGCTCATTACGCGGCGGATGCCGGCGGTCATAGCGAGGCGGATGTCCGAGTCGATGTTGATCTTGCAGACAGCCATCTTTGCAGCCTGACGGAGCTCCTCCTCCGGGATGCCGACAGCGTCCGGGAGCTTTCCGCCGAGGGAGTTGATCTCCTTGACGTACTCCTGAGGAACGCTCGAAGCGCCGTGAAGAACGATCGGGAAGCCGGGGAGACGTCTTGCGACCTCCTCGAGGATATCAAAGCGGAGCGGAGGGGGAACGAGAACGCCGTCAGCGTTTCTCTTGCACTGCTAGGGCTTGAACTTATAAGCGCCGTGGGAGGTTCCGATAGCGATAGCGAGCGAGTCGACGCCGGTCTTGGTGACGAACTCCTCAACCTCCTCGGGACGGGTGTAGGAGGAATCAGCCGCGGAGACCTTGACGTCGTCCTCAACGCCCGCGAGACGGCCGAGCTCGCCCTCGACGACGACGCCGTGAGCGTGAGCGTACTCAACGACCTTTTTGGTAACGGCGATATTGTCCTCAAAGCTGTGGTGAGAGCCGTCGATCATGACGGAGGTGAAGCCGCCGTCGATGCAGGCCTTGCAGATCTCGAAGTCAGCGCCGTGGTCAAGGTGAAGCGCGAGGTCGATATTCGCGTCCTTGATAGCGGCGTTAGCGAGAGCGAGGAGGTACTCCTGCTTTGCGTACTTTCTCGCGCCTGCGGAGACCTGAAGGATAACGGGAGAGCGGGCCTCACCGGCAGCCTCGGTGATCGCCTGAACGATCTCCATGTTGTTGATGTTGAAAGCGCCGATAGCGTATCCGCCCTCGTAAGCCTTCT
>CACXED010000201.1 GCA_902766575.1 uncultured Ruminococcus sp.
CAAATTGGTACGTCCCGGGGATTTTTTTGTCAGCTCGCGTTGGCTTTGAGATCCGACGCCTCGGACTCCATCGCGTTGAAAACTCTGAGCAGGTAGTACACGCCCTCAGGGAAGAACTCGTTGACCCTTGAGAGCCCGGTGATCTTTATCCTTACCGGATAGGGCGAGGAGGCTATGACGGCCGTCCTCCGGCAGAGCTCGTTCCAGAAGCTCCTGCCGCTCAGATCGAGCGCCGCTTCGCCTATACCGAAGGCGCGGGCGAGCGTGCGGTAAAATCCCGCTTTTGTGCTGCATTTTGAAAGGTCCGCGATGTAGACCTTTGTGGTTTGTCTCTGAACTGCCGTCATGATATCTCCATCCTTTCCGATCAGCTTTGTGATCTTTATGATGAATATATGATACCACAGCCGCTCTGAAAAGTCAATCGCTTGGAAGCATTTGTTGGAAATTTGTTATCTTGCTGTCAGAATTCTGTAATATTCGACAGTCCGGCTGTCACATAATCGAAAAATCTGTCGGCGATCAGCTTCATTCCGAGGTCGCCGGGATGGTTGAACATACCGTGCGCGTCCTCCCTGGAGTTTATGTCGCCGAGCGGTATCCATGTGTCGCCGCGTGAAGCGCATACCGCCTGCTTCTCCTTATCAAGCACCGGACGCAGATAAAAGCCCTCCGAATGGAAGAACAGCGTCTTCCCGCTGTCGAGCAGATCGCGCAGCTCGCCGTAACGGCTGCCGAAGCTGATCTCGTGAGTCTCTGCGGCGTCGTAGTCGCGGCTGACGTTGGCTCCGAAGAACATCACGACGATATCCGGCTTCCAGTCGATGACCTCGCGGTAGACCTTCTCAAGCTCCATGCCCTTGTCGAACTGACGCTCGAAATTCGCCGCCTGAAGGATACCAAAGCCCGCGTCGGGATATTTTTCGAGAAATCTGCGCGCAAAGACGTGGACGTAATCGTGGTCGGCGTCGCTTGCCGCCATTCCGCACTCGCGATCCCAGCCGATGTCGGGCTTGCGTCCGTGACGGGTGATCGAATTTCCGACGAAAAGCACTCTCGGCGAGCCGTCCGCTCTGCCAAGGAAGATATCCGTGCTGTTCTGATTTGTCGCGGGGACGATGTTTTCCTGAAAATCTTTCATTTTATATAAATCCTTTCGATTTAATTCTTCGGATATTATACCGCAGCAGGCCGTTTTTGTCAAGAGCTACGACAAATATAGCAATATGTACAAAAAATCCGCTTCAAATTCTCCATTCAAGAATGAACGCCGCATGACAGTATTTAATGATTTCATCACAGTTTTTTCACATTTATATATTATAATAGATTCGCCGTACCGATACATGAGTCGACCGATCATCGGATCGACCGATCATCGGATCGACCGATCATCGGATCGACCGATCATCGGATCGGCGCAAATTTACAGGACCGGATGTGATATTTTGGGAGAATTCTTTATTGACTGCTTTGAAAACCTGAAAATGGCGTTCAAAAGCGTCAAATTCAACTGGAAGCAGTACATCAGCTTTGTCGCGGCTCTGTTTCTGATACAGAGCTTCTTCGGTATGCTGACTGTTTCCAGCGACCTCAACACCGCGATCACCGAGGATATTATCTACGACGAGTACGATTACGATATCGTCCTGCTCGACCTCAACTACTATCAGACTATCTTTCTGCAGAACGACGAGCTGAGAGTCTTTGCCAGCGACCATATCTACAATATCGTCCGCATCGTCGACCGCTATCATGCCGCCGACGACACGACTACCTACGACGTCTACCTCGATTTCTGCGGCGTCGATTCCGACCACGACTTCAAGCAGTTCAAGAACAAATATATGCCCTATCTTCAGTCATATATGAAATCCGGTTCAACGCTGAAGTACAACTACTCCGAAATTTATAAGATCGACACCTACAAGACGAGCACGATGATCAGCTATATCTGCTTTGCGGCGATTATGACTGTCGTCTCGATACTGCTGATCACTTCGATCTACCGGATAAGGGTCAACCACTATAAATTCCAGTACGGTATCTACATGACCTTCGGAGCCGATTTCAAGCAGCTCTGCAAGACCTCGTTCTGGGAGATGATGGTAGTTTCGCTGCTGACCTTCATCCCGTCGCAGCTCTTTTCGACCGGAATAATCTGGCTGATTTACAGGGGTGAGGGCTTTGATTTCGGCTACAACTGGCTGGCGCCGCTCAAGGTCTTTATCATAAATATGATAATCGTCGCGGTCTCGGTCTGCTTTCCGATGTGGAGAGTCTCGCGCGGTCAGGTCACAGACCTCATCGTCACCGAGGACAACTCAAACCTCGTCGTGTCTCCGAGACGCTCCTTCGATTTCTACAATCTGAAATTCCCCGTCAAATACGAGTTCGCGTCGATGTGGCGCTTCCGCAAGTACCTCGCCGTGATGATCATTACCGCGGTCGGCTTCTCGTCGGTGTTCGTCAGCGGCTTCTACGTCGCGGATATGTACGCCTACATACGCGACTACAGCTCGCCGCAGTTCACCGCAGAGGTCACGACAACCAAGGTCTGGTCTGACGAGATTCCATCCGATCTCGCCGCGATTGACAGAATAGATCAGGTCGCCGCTTACGCCGAAGCCGACGCGCTCGGCTACCGCTCGCATACGCTGATACAGGCGTCGGCGGTTCGTCCCGGAGCGGGCTTCGTCGTCCCCGAGGAA
>CACXED010000202.1 GCA_902766575.1 uncultured Ruminococcus sp.
AGTGCTTCTTCTTGAACACGACTGCCGCGGAAGCTGCCATTGCCGCGATGGATGCGATAACGCCCATATCTGCGGTCTGAGCGGCGGTATCGGGCTTCTTGGGTTCTTCCTTCTTGACTACGACCTTATCGGACGAGAGGTTAATAGTATCCTCAGCGCCCTGTGAACCCCATGCCACACCGTTAGTTGCTTCCTTTTCAAGGAAGTCGTTGATCTGAACCGAGATGCCTACAGGATTCTTCTTAAAGTCAGCCTTCGGAATTGCAAGCTCGGTTATGTACTGACCGTCGGAACGTGTGACGGCGAACTTATACTTTGAAGTGTCTGCGATATCGCCGTAAATCTTGGTTCCGAACGCATCGACCGAGACCTTCTTCTTGTTTGTTCCGTCAAACTTGATCCAGAGCTCAACAGCGTCGGACTGCCAGCCGCTCTTGATTCCGCAGTCAACAATAGTGGATTCCTTTACGACCGTGCAGAAATAAACGTAATCGTCGTCATGCAGAGTATAGGTCTTTGCTACTGCGTCAGACTTATCAGCGCCGGTACCGGAGCTCCAGATTTTTACTGACTTGGTTGAGGTCTCAATTACCTGAGACTGGGTATAGATTTCGTCGAGCTTTCCGTCGACGGTGGGAGTTCCGGTAAGAGCCTTGTACTCAGCTGCGTGAGCCGGAATCATGCAGGCTGCCGCGAGGAGCGCGGAGAGGAATAAAACCGCTGTTTTTTTCATGATGTTATCTCCTTTTTATGTTTGTTTATCCGAAGTCTTTCGGATCACATTTATATTATACCATAACCTCAATGTGTTTTATGTCAAAAATTATATAACTTTGATTTAATTATGGCAGAAAATATAATGTTCTTTTTAGCTCAGATAACAATATGTTACAATCAGAGAAAGATAACACTGCGTTTTTTACGCTGTTCTCACAAATATCCGAATATTATTTTTCACATCCCAGTCCCTCGCCCTGAAAGGACGGGATGAAGCTCTCTGCGGCTGCTTCGCGCTCCTGAATGAAGGCGTTCGTCATGCCGAGCGAGAGCGCGCGGTCGATCAGCTTGTGATACTCGTAGGTCGTGACCCGGCGCGACAGCTCGGGATAGCGCGTGCGGTCGAGCGACGAGGTCGGCGTGTACTGGCTCATCAGGCTGTAGCAGATATCGTTGCCATACTCGGAAAAGAGGTACTCGATCACTCTCGTCGACTCGGCGAGCTGTCCGGGCAGCAGCAGATGACGGACTATGACTCCGCGCCGCATCATGCCGCGGGAGTCGTACTCGGGCTTCGGGCAGAGCTTCACCATTTCACGGAGCGCCGATTTTGCGTACTCCGGATAGTCCTCCGCTCCCGAATAGCGACCTGAAAGCTCCGGCGACAGATACTTGAAGTCGGGCAGAAAGATATCCACCGTTCCGGAGAGCCCGGCGATGATCTCCGGCAGCTCGTAGCCGCTCGTGTTGTAGAGCACCGGCAGTCTCAGTCCGCGCTCCCGCGCAAGGCTCACCGCCGCCTTTATCGACGGCGAGAACATCGTCGGCGTGACGAGATTTATGTTGTTCGCGCCCTTTTCCTCAAGCCCGAGAAAGACCTTGGCAAGGCGCTCGACAGTCAGAAATATACCGTTCTCAGAGCCGCGCCGCGAGATCTCGCTGTTCTGGCAATAGACGCAGCCGAGCGTACAGCCGCAGAAAAACACCGTACCCGAGCCCTCGCTCCCCGAGATGCAGGGCTCCTCCCACATATGCAGAGACGCCCGTCCGGCGCGGAGCTTATCGCTCTGACCGCAGAAGCCGGGCTTTTTTGTCCGGTCGGCTTTGCAGCGTCGCGGGCAGAGCTCGCAGCGGGTATATTCGGGAAAGCTCGTCATAACGCTCATTTGGCAATAGGCGAGTCGGTCTCGCCGCGAAGGAACGCCATGACGGCTTCCCTGTCGTTCTCGTCGGTGATGATCGCAGGCTTGTAGGGATCGCTGTAGAGATAGCAGGGGATGATCTCGTCGGTCTCGGCGGTCAGCTCGCCGTCGGTGAAGGTCAGGTAGAGCCGGTAGACCATCGTGCGGTTCTCCTCGCTCCTCGACCCGCCGAAGCAGAAGTTCCCGAGCGAGTGGACTATCGTCCTGCCCTTGTAGATCTCGACCGGCTGGAGGACGTGGGGATGACCGCCGATGACGAGATCCGCGCCGCTGTCGATCATGCGCCGCGCTCCGGCGGCTTTCCACGCGTCGGGCTCGTGAACGCGCTCGGTTCCGCCGTGGAAGTAGACGATCTTGTAGTCGGCGTCGACCTCGGCTAACTTTTTCGAGATTATCGTGTCGTAGCCGGTATAATAGAACGTACAGCAGTAGAGAGCAATTTTATAGCCCTCCTTTTCGAGTATGAGCAGCTTGTCGTTGTCTCCCCAGATCACTCCGGCTTCGTCGAGCGCCTCTCTTGTGTCGGACGCGCCCTTGCTGCCGTAGTCGTCGGAGTGGTTGTTTGCCAGAGAAACGACCTCGACGCTCGCTTCGGTCAGGATAGCGGTGTTCTCAGTCCCGGATTTGTACCAGTAGGCAGGCGTGTAGCCCTTGGCGCGGGTTCTTACAGTCGGGTCGTTGGTGAAGACGTTCTCGAGGTTGGCGACCGTCCAGTCGTCGTCCTGAAAGAGCCCGATGAAGTTTTCGAGGAAATAGCTCGGCTCGACCTGCTTTGCGAGCAGATTGAACGAGCCGTCCCACTCTCCTCCGCGGTCGGTCGCGAGCATACAGTCGCCGACAAAGGTCATGGTAATATTGGTGACGACCGGCTCGGGCGGCGGTTCGGTCTCGGACTCCTCGGAGTCGACCGACGGAGACTGCGCGCCCGGCTCGATTGACGGAGTTATCACGACTCCGGGCGAGGGCTCGCTGTCGCGGGACAGGATATACGCCGGAACTGCGGCTGTGCAGGCGGCGAGAATTATACAGATGATTATCGTTATCAGCGCGGCTTTTTTCATTGGATCTTCCCTTTTTGATTTATTCCTTATTATTATAGCATCAAATACCGCCAAAATCAATAGGAGATATTTATTAAATCTTTGTGAATTTATGCTTGTAGAGATTTACAGGTGTAAAATTTTGTGCTATAATGATGTTACTACAATTGAAAAGGAGAGCGTTCCTATGAAAAAACAACTGTTTTCGATGCTGATGGCTGCGGCGATGCTGCTGACGGCTCTGCCCCTCGCGTCCTGCGGCTCAAAGGAGCCGGAGCCGGAAAAATCCCGCGTCGATCACGTCTACAAG
>CACXED010000203.1 GCA_902766575.1 uncultured Ruminococcus sp.
TCATAAAAGCGAATGATATACAAGCTTTTTTCAGAAAAACTTGAAAAATCGGCGGGACTGTGCTAAAATGAAATTGAAAATAACTGTAATGAGGTGATATCTTGTTTCACGTTCCGACTTCCATGACAACAAATCCCGGCACCTGCCGCATCGCAGATCTCCGGTATAATCTGCATTTTTCCCCGAAGAAAAACTACGGCTGGCTTGCTTCAAAATGCGGTCTTGCTGCGGGGGAGATTACGGACAGCGGCAGAATTGTGCTGAGCGCGGGCGACTGTCCGATTCCCGTTCCCGAAGACAATGGCAGGGAGGCTTACGCGCTGACCGTGACAAAAACCGGCATCGCTATCGCCGCAAACCATGAGGACGGTCTATCGCAGGGACTTCGCACCTTGGCCGCCGTTACTATGGAACATGGCGGTGAAATCCCATGTATGACAATTCAGGATCATCCGAAGATTGCCTTCCGTGGTCTGCACTGCTGCATTTTCCGTCCTAATGACGGCACCGACAAAGAGGATACCTCTCCCAAAGCACTGACAAAGCTGCTTGAGGACGCCTGTCTTTCCGGATATAACCATGTATTTCTTGAGTTTTGGGGAACTTTCCCCTACAGAAAACATCCATACGCCTGCTGGCCGGACAGCCCGTATACCCGCGAGGTTGTGGAAGCACTCATCTCCCATATCATCGACGATCTGCATATGACGCCATTACCCTGTCAGAATCTGACGTCGCACGCAGGCTGGAGCCGCATTTCTTCCCGGCAGCATGTGGTGTTGGATCAGCGTCCCGATCTTTCGGATATGTGGATTCCCGGCGGATGGTGTTTCGCCACGGAAAACCCGAAGACCAAGGAATTTCTTCACGATATCATCGACGACCTGTGCGAAACCTTCCGCAATCCCCCGCTTTTCCACGTCAGTTCTGACAAATGTTTCGGCTTCGGCTCTACCGAGGAAGATCGCACCAAGCCTGCCGATGCACTGTTCATCACTCATCTCTGCAATCTGAACACCTATCTTCAGCATAAGGGCACGCGTATGGTCATGTGGGGCGATATGCTCTACTCCTCTATGGATTCGCTCTACTGGAAGCCTGCTGAAGGTATTGCCGACGTGCTGCCTAAAAATATCCTCATCAACATCTGGACACACAATGACGTAGGTACGCACTGGGCAGATATAGACTATTTTGAGAGCCGCGGCTATGAGACAATCTACTCTCCCTTCCTTAACAAAGCCGGCACGGACAGTATGGTGAAACTCTGCCGCGAGAAGGGCAGTCTCGGCATCCTGCAGACTTCATGGCATCGTCCGAAGACTGCCCTCCCTGTCATCCGCTATTCTGCCGCCGCACAGTGGAGCGGCTGCGCGGTTGATGAAAAGGAGCTTGAATCATGAAAGCATATTTTAATCTGGATGCGGATTTTGATGTTCGCTTGATCCCATACAGTCCGGTCTGCGAGAGCGATGAGCTGGAGATTCGTGCGCAGGTATACAATTCCGGCGGTGACGGAGAGGTAACGTTTGTGTTTCTTCTTGACGGTACGGAGCTTGGACGCGAGAATGTTGTTGCAAGGAGCGGGAGGTATGCTTTCGCAAAACTGTATCTGCTGCTTGCAGGCAAGTGCGGCGAGCATACCGTCACCGTAAGGCTTGAGGGCGATGCGGATTTCATGAATGACACGGTTAACATTCCGCTCACCGTCAGGGCAGAGCATAAGGTACTGCTCGACGGCGGGTTCATCATGCTTGGCCCGCCCAATGACCGCAATGCCTGCGACACTTTCCGCGATGAACTGAAGAAATTTTCCGAGAACGACTGGCGAAGGTACATCTCGGAGATGAATAAAATCGGACAGGACTGCATTATCATAATGGTCTGCCATCAGTTTCTGACTCTCAAAAACCGTGACATAGCAGCCCATTATCCGTCCTCACTTTATCCGAAATCAGATATCGCAGCCAATGACCCCATCGCCGCGATTCTGGATGAAGCGAGAAAAAACGGACAGAAGGTCTTCATCGGCATTGGCAACAACTACGGATACACAGGAACCCCCGATGATATAAAAGAGCTGTTCGAACGGTACAAGGTATACAGCTCCTTCTACGGCTGGTATCTTGCGCTGGAGCTTCCGATGAATCTCTCCACAGAAAATGGCGTCGCGATGTGGCAGCGCTACGACGAGCTTTACGACACCATCCGCGTACTTTCGCCGGTAAAGCCCATCCTTTCCTCTCCCTACGGCATGCCGTCGGAACTGTTCGGCGAGTATCTTGCAGCCGAGAAAAATATCGACATAATAATGCCGCAGGACTGGGCAGGCCAGCTTCAGTTCACCATTGAGGAAAGCGAAAAAATGCACCGGCTTCTCGCTCCCATGTGCAGACGCGCACACAAGCATTTCTGGGCGAACTGTGAGAGCTTCAACTTCACTGATACCGAGGACGGTCAGTATCTCCACCTCGATTGCAATACGCCGAATCGTTATCTTGTTCCCCGATTCCGCGGCGGTGGTATGGTCGGACCGGAGGGCTTTGACAGGCAGATGGCTGTTACCCGTCCCCATGTGGAAAAAATCATGAACTTCATGCTCACCGGCTTTTTCACACCGCCCGGCTTCTCACCGTTATGCGGCGGGGAAGCATCCGTCAGGCAGTATGAGGATTATGTTGCCTATATGAAAACGCAGAAATAAAAATCAAAGGAGATGTCATCAATGAAAAATCGCGCAATTGCAATTCTGATCCTTATGTCAATGCTCGCATCTCTTGCGGCGTGCGGCAAAGAAAGCACATCTGAAATCACAGATGTCTCAGGTGACTCGGAAGCTGCATCAACAGATTCCCTCTATGACAAAAAACTGCTATCTTTGCGATAACCTCCCAGACGACCTTGATTTCGGCGGTAAAACCATCAACATCTATGTCCGTGGAGACAACCTTTCCACTGAGTATGATGCTGAAAATGACGGAGACGTGGTAAACGACGCCATCTATAAGCGCAATATTACCGTCGAAAATCGGTTGAATGTTAATCTCAATTTCTTTGCCAATACCGGCACAGATTTATGGAACGAACGCAACAAATATGTAGATACCGTGCGTTCCAGCGTAATGACAAATGATGGTTCCATTGATCTTGTGGCGGCGCTGTCCTACATGGCGCCCTATATGGCGCAGGAGGGGCTGTTCTACAACCTGCTGGCAGCGGATATGCCTTATCTGGAATTTAATCAGCCATGGTGGTCCAGCACTCTGATAGATGAGCTTGCCATCGGCGACAGGCTATACTATGCTTCCGGTGAAGCAAGCCTCGGCATGATCAAAGGTCTGTTCTGCTTTTATTTCAACAAGGATCTGCTTGAAAGCTATAAGCTGGAAGACCCCTATGAGCTTGTCAGAAACGGCAGGTGGACACTTGATAAAGCGGAAGAAATGTCATCGAAAGTGTACTGTGACATCAACGGAAACACAAAAAAGGATTATGACAGCGATCAATTCGGCACTTTTATCCTCTCGGTTGATTTCATTCCCAACTTCCTCATCTCGAGCGGACTTCGCATGACTGAGCGCAATTCAGACGGTATGCCCTACGCCGTTCTCGGCTCGGATCCGGTGATGGATTTCTTTGAGCGCATGATCTCATTTATGGAGCAGGATGCGGTGGGTGTTTCCCAGAGCAACACCGAACATCAGAACATTTTCCATGAGGGGCGTACGCTTTTCCTCGCGGCACAGTTATCTACCTCCGAAACAATGCGTGAAATGACATATGATTTCGGCGTCATACCCTACCCGAAATACGATGAAGCGCAGGAATCCTATCTCACCACATCGCGCAGTACTTACAGCGCATTCTCTATCCCGATTACAGCCGAGCGTGATATTGTCGCCGCAGTTCTGGAAGCAATGGCGTCCGAAAGCTACCGTACCGTCACCCCCGCGTATTATGAGAGCGCGCTTAAGGTAAAATATTCCCGGGATGATGTAAGTTCGCAGATGTTCGATATCATCCGCGAAAGCGTGTGCTTTGAGTTCGGCATCTTTCATGGCATCATGCTGAACGGCATCACCACTGACATCCGCAATGTCATTTCCGGCGTAAGTACAAACGGCTGGGCAAGCACATGGGCATCCAAGGAATCTTCCTTCAATGCCATTCTAACCGAATTTGCAGCCGATATCAGCGCTCTCGAACAGTAAGGAGATACCATGTCAATCAAACACACCGCCGTAAGCTACTACGGCATGAACTATGAGGAGCACGCCCGCGCCGATTTCAAGGAGATGCTCGACCACGGCTGCGATACGGTGATCCTCGCGATAACCGAGTTCGATATGGACTTCTGGTTTCCGAATCTCAACAATATCATAAAGACCGCCCATGAGGTCGGACTGCGCTGCATAGCCGATCTCTGGGGCATCGGAAAATATTTCGGCGGCGAGCAGGTCAGCCTGTTTCTGCAGAACAATATACATAACCGTCAGGTTTCGGCGTTCACCGGCGAGCCGCTGAACGCCGCCTGCTTCAACACCCAGTCCTTCCGCGATTATTTCAAGCGCATGGCGGTGAAAATCGCGGAAAACACCGAGATCGACGGCTTCTTCTGGGATGAGCCTCACTACGCGCTGCCGAAATCCTACGCCTCGATAACCGGCGGCGCGGGCGAGGACTGGGCCTGCCGCTGTCCGGTCTGCCAGAAAAAGTTCGCCGATTACTACGGCTATGAAATGCCGAAGCTGATGACCGACGATGTTAAGCAGTTCCGCTGGCGCGAGGCGATGAATATTCTCACTGATACCTCAAAGGCGCTCAAGGAGATCAATCCTAAGCTGGAGATCACCTGCTGCGTACACGCCACGCTGAACACCTATTATGTCACCGAAATGCGCGGCTACGACAACTGGGACGCCGTCGCCGCCTGCCCCTATTTCGATGTATTCTCGACGACGATAATCAACTGGGAGCTGCCCGAGGGCTTCTTCACCGACATCACCGAACGCACCGTCAGAATCGCGCAAAAATACGGAAAGGAATCCGAGCGCTGGCTGATGGGCTACAATAAGATGCCGCTCGAGCTCTCGCAGATCGACCGCATTGTCGAGCTATATGAGCGGCTCGGAGTCGATCGGCTCGGGACATGGACCTATCGCGGCGGCTACGGCACCTCGGTCGCGGCGAAGGATCCCATCGCGCTGTGGGACAGAATCGGCGAGAACTATCGCCGGGTGCTAAATAAACGCTGATTTAAGGAGAAATGATATGCAGGACTTCGGATACTATTCACAGATTATCGCCAACCTTGAAAAGGTCAACGCCACTCAGGAGGCGAACATCGACGCGGCGGCTTCGCTTATGGCCGACGCGATCGCCGACGACCGTCTGATTCACGTCTACGGCGGCGGAGGTCATACTACACTTCCAGTCGGCGAGATGTTCTTCCGCGCCGGAGGGCTTGCCAACATCGACCCGGTGATGGAGCCGGCGCTGTCGGTGTTCAATCAGGCGCTGAAATATCTCGAGCTGGAGCGCACCGTCAATTTCGGCGCGTCGATAGTCAAATATTATCAGCTGAAGCCGGGCGATGTGATGATAATATTCCACAATATCGGCATCAATCCCGCTACTATCGACGCTGCGATGGAGGCAAAGAAAGCCGGAGCGAAGATTATCGCCGTTTCCAGCTCCCACTGGCAGAATGAGATACCCGAGGATCATTTCATTCGCCATCCGTCGAAGAAAAATCTGTTCGATTTCGCCGACGTCTGCATCGACGACTTCAATCCGGTGGGCGACGCGGCGGTGAA
>CACXED010000204.1 GCA_902766575.1 uncultured Ruminococcus sp.
CCGGACACCTCACTTCTGTCAGACAGGAATATATGCAGCATATCACCGGAACTATCCTCGCCGGAGACAGCGCCTACGACTGGGTTGACCTGATGATAGGCAACTCTCCCACGCTCATGCAGGAGGGAATTTTCAACAATCTGCTCGACAACAGGTATATCGACATTACAAAGCCTTACTATCTCGGCGGTCTTATCGAGAACTGCGCGATAGACGACAGACTGTTCTTCATTTCCGGTGACGCTTCGCTCGGATACATGAAATGCGCGTTCTGTATGTACTTTAACCAGAGACTTGCAGACGAGTACAAAGTCGGCAATCTCTACGACCTCGTAGATTCCGGCAAGTGGACGCTTGACAAGCTCATGGAGCTTTCGGCTATCGCTTCTGAGGATCTGAACGCCGACGGCACTTATAATATCGAGGACAAGCTCGGATTTGTCTGCCACGACTGGAATCATCCCAAGGGCTTCTGGGCTTCAACAAATTCCCCGATGTATACAAAGACAGGCTCCGAGGACTGGAAGTTCACCTACGGCTCTGAGCGCGACATTGATTTTGTAAACAAGGTTTACACTCTGTTCTACGCAACCGAGGGCGGCTGGTTCTCCGAAATCACAAACGCTATCGGTGAGCAGCTTGAAATGTACAATAAAATATCCTCGCGCTTCTCGTCGGGCGATATCTTCATAATGACCGCCGAGCTTGACGACTCGGTCGCTCAGCTCCGCGACATGAAGGACGACTACGGTATTCTTCCCTACCCGAAGTTTGACGAGGAACAGGAGGAATATATCTCGTCCGCGCGCAACACTCACAACGCCTTCTCGATGCCTGTAACAAGCAAAGACCCCGATATGGCGGGCGCGGTGCTCGAAGCGCTCTCAAGCTCCAACCACGATACCGTGCTTCCGGCTTACTTTGAGATCGCGCTCAAGACCAAATACTCGCGCGACAACGACTCGGCGCGTATGTACGATATTATCCGCGACACGATGATACTTGATTTCGGATATATATATGGAAACGCTATAGGAAATCCCGAGAGTGTATACAACAGCAGCTACAGAAGCGAAAACTCGCTCGCGTCGAATATCGCGTCGAAAAAGAGCTCGCTCGATACCGCGCTTGCAAATTACCTCGAAAACCTCAGAAAAACATATACCGACTGAATCAAAAAAAGCCGCTCACGCGGCTTTTTTTGACATAAACAGCATTAAATTTCAATATTCATCCAGTTAACAAAAGGTTCTTTTCGGGTTCATACAGGCTTTACAGCAAATTCCCGCTATCTTTACACATTATTCCCCCAAAGGTCATTGAATTCGCGTGGCGGGTATGGTATAATTTTATTCGCAGCCTAGACTGTGCGTCCGGCTCATCCAGCCCTCAGATCGGTGCGGATACAACTATCCGGAATAAACTGCGTTCTGACGGGCAACATATTTATAAAGCCGGTTTTGTCCGGTCAATACTCATCTCAAAGGAGAAAAAAACATGAAAAGAACGATCACCATCCTGTTAGCTCTCACGCTCGCGCTCGGAGCCGTTTCCTGCGGCGGAAATAACGGGTCGACAGACACCTCTGCCGACACCTCGGCTGAGGCCACGGTCGACACCTCCGCTGACGCCACTGTCGACACCTCCGCTCCGGCTGAGTCTGAAACGACGACTGACGCTCCCGTCGATATTCTCAAGAAGGTCTGGGAGACCTACGGCGAGGACGAAAAGTTCGCTTCCACCGGCGGCGACTTCACCGACGAGATCGTCGAGGGTCCCGGCGCATATTCCGCGCTTGACGGCGATACTCTCGACAGCGTGCTCGGCTTCCCGGCGGCTTCGATTGACAAGATCGACTCCGCGGCGTCCTTTATGCACATGATGAACGCCAACACCTTCACGAGCGGCGCTTATCACGTCAAGGACAGTGCCGATATCGAGACTCTTGCCACCGAGCTCCGCGACAACATTCAGGCGCGTCAGTGGATGTGCGGCTTCCCCGAAACGCTCGTTGTGGCTTCGGTCGGCGACGTTGTGATCTCCGCATTCGGTAAGAAGGCTTTCATTGACACCTTCGTCAATAAGCTCTCCGACCTCTATCCCGCCGCCAACGTCATCATCACCGAGCCGATAGAATAATGGTATTTTCGGGGATCCCGTTCCTGTACTATTTTCTCCCCTGCACGCTGCTCGTCTATTTTCTCGTCCCGCAGAGGGTCGGGAGCTTCAGACTCAAGAACCTCGTGCTGCTTTTGGCGAGCCTTGTGTTCTACGCATGGGGAGAGCCGAAATTCCTGCCGCTGATGCTCTTTTCGGCAGTTCAGAGCTACGCGGCGGGACTGCTCATCGAGCGATACAGACGCCATTCCAAGCTCATCACGGCCATTTCAGTCGTGCTGAGCTTTCTGATGCTCGGATATTTCAAATATGCGGATTTTCTTATCGGAAATATAAATTCGCTGACCGGGCTCGCGCTGCCGCTGACTAAGGCGATACTGCCGATCGGTATCAGCTTCTACACCTTCCAGACGGCGAGCTACGTCATCGACGTTTACCGCGGCGACTCGGCGGCGCAGAGGAATTTCATCGACCTCGCCGCTTATATAACGATGTTCCCACAGCTCATCGCCGGACCAATTGTCCGCTACGAGGACGTCGCTCCTCAGCTCGCCGAGCGGAAAACGACCTTGCAGGCGCTCGCGCTCGGAGCAAGGCGCTTCGTGCTCGGACTTTCGAAAAAGGTGCTGATCGCCAACGTCCTCGGCGAACTCGTCGCCGAATTCAAGGCTTCGGACGAGAAGTCTCTGCTCTACTGGTGGCTCTACGCCGCCGCGTGTACATTGCAGATCTATTTCGACTTCTCGGGCTACAGCGATATGGCGATAGGACTCGGGAAAATTCTCGGGTTCGATTTTCCGGAGAACTTTGATCACCCCTTCGTCTCGGCGAGCATCACCGAGTTCTGGCGCCGCTGGCATATGACGCTCGGCAGCTGGTTCAGAGATTATCTCTACATCCCGCTCGGCGGCAACCGCG
>CACXED010000205.1 GCA_902766575.1 uncultured Ruminococcus sp.
GAGATTCCTTGACCTCTTTTTTTTTATTTTCCTAGGTAAGTGTGATTTCAGCCATTTTTCATTATCCTTTCGATTATTTTTTTCCGGGAGCGCATAGAGCCGCGCTCCCCGATTATTGTCTGCGATTTTTCCGGAATTATCCGATTATTTTGCCAGAACGGAATCCTTTCCGGAGTAAAGACCCTCGCTGCCGACTATGACCGTCACGTCGCCCGGCTTTGAAGCGCGGACTATCGCGACTGCCCGTCCCTCAAAGGCGTGACAGATGTTCGAGCCGTACTGATCCTCGTTGCATGGATCGCCGCTGAAGATTCCCATCAGCTCGCCGCCGTCGACTATGCAGGTCAGCTTTGACTTCGCGTCGGGAATACGGCAGCCGTCAGCATCGACGACCGTGATATCGAAGTAGCAGAGATCGCGCATATCCGCGTCGAGAGACTTGGTCTCAGCCTCGACTTTTATCGCCGCCGGAGCGCCGACCGTGTGCAGCGACGAGCGTCCGCACTCCTCGCCGTCCTTGTAGGCGATTACAGAAAGCTCGCCGCGCTCGTAGTTCACGTCAAAGGTAGCGATAGCCTTTTCGGGCTTGCTTCGACCGAGGGATTTTCCGTTGAGGAACCACTCGATCTCGTCCGCGTCGGTGTAGACCTCGCACTTGACCGGTTTGCCGAGATATCTGTCGTCGAACGTCCAGCTGTCGAGCACGTCGTACCAATGCCAGCCCGTACCCGAGAAGCCCTCTCCGTAGTGCTCGGGATGAGTTGTGAAGATTTTAGGCTCCGCGCCGCCGATCCAGACCGCCTCGCGGAAATAGGACTGCGGACGGCGATAGCCGCAGAGGTCGAGGTCTCCCTGATAGCAGCTTCTCCACGGATAGCCGGAAAGGCTTATCCCCGGAATGTGACCGTCGCGCGCCCAGCAGGAGCGTCCCGTTCCGGTCTCTCCGAGGTTGTCATAGGCGGTCCATGTGAAGTCGCCGATAACGTAAGGATTTCTCAGCACGCTCTGCCACGAGCTGTAGAAGTTGAGCGCGTGAGTCTCCGAACCCCAGATGACGCGCTCGGGGAACTGCTCGTGATCTCTCTCGTATCTCTGATACATATAATTATAGCCACAGATATCGAGCGGAGCAAAATAGCCGGTCGTGCGCTCCGCCCATGTCTCACCGCCGCCCATCTCCCATGTCGCGGAGGTAACAAGGCGGGTATCATCGTACTTTCTGATTTCAGAGGAGAGCCTTTCCGACCACTCGTCGCCATCCGAGTTGCCGTTGCTTTCGGTTATCTCGTTTCCGATCGAAAATGCTATCACACAGGGATGTTTCCTGTCGCGCAGCACCATCGCGGCGATGTCGCGCGCCCACCAGTCGTCGAACCAGACGTGATAGTTGAGCTCTCCGCCCTTGTCGAGTCTCCAGCAGTCGAACGCTTCGTCCATGACGATGATTCCCATGCGGTCGCAGAGCTCCATGAGCTTGGTAGACGGCGGGTTGTGCGCGATTCGAAGTGCGTTGAAGCCGGCTTCCTTGAGCTTTTCGAGCTTGCGCTTGCAGGCAGCCGGGAAGTCAGCCGCGCCGAGCACTCCGTGGTCGTGGTGTATGCAGCCGCCGCGCAGCTTTATCGACCTGCCGTTGAGCAGCAGACCGTTCTTAGCGTCGGCGGAGACTGTGCGGATACCGAAATCGGTGTCGTCGGTCTCGACGACCTCGCCGTTCTCGATAATCTCGGTGTGAAGCGTGTAGAGATAGGGATTTTCGATGTCCCAGACCTTAGCGTCGGCGATGTCGAGATGCAGGCTTGCCGGGGTCTTTTCGCCCTTTTTGAGCGTGAGCTTTGTCTCTGCACAAGCGACGGGATTGCCGTCGGCGTCGCAGGCTGTGGCGCGGAGAACGACCTCCGTGTCGCGGTCGGAGCTGATCTGATATTCGGCGTCCGCGCCGTCGAGGGTCGGCGTCTTGACAAAGATATCCCACGGCTCGATGCGGATATCTCCGCCCTCCCAGAGGAACACGTCGCGATAGACGCCTGCGCCCGAATACCAGCGCGTAGAGCACTGGAAAGCGTTCGTGATGATCGTGAGCCTGTTCTTAGCGCCGTAGTTCATGCGCTTTGTCAGATCGACGAGTATCGGCGTGTAGCCGTGCGGGTGCATGACGAGCTGATATTCGCCGAGCTTGACGGTCGTACACATATACGCGCCGTCGATATCGAGTATGTAGTGCTTCGGCTCGGCGGGGATGTCAAGCTCCTTGACATAGGTACCTCTGCCGCCCTGGAAGTAGCCGTTGGAGCCTCCTCCGGCGGCGTTCGGCGTGCGCGGGAGAGTGATGGAATAATCGTTCGGAAGATCGACCGGCTTCCAGCCGTTTGTGCCGGGAGCGTTCAGCATCCAGCCCTTGGAAATACAGACTTTTTTCATGATTTACCTCTTTTATTCAATTATTTTATTGTCGGCGAGGATTTCGGGCTTGTAGCGCATAGTGTCCTTTTCGGTCAGCGTGCGGATCACGCGGCAGGGATTTCCGGCGGCGAAGCTATGCGGAGGAATATCGCGCACGACTACGCTTCCCGCGCCGATCACACAGCCATCGCCGATGGTCACGCCCGAGCATACCACGACATTCGCTCCGAACCAGCAGTCGCTTCCGACATTGACCGGCTTGGCATAGCAGAGACGCTTCTTCTCGCCCTCGGCGGTGAGCATCATATAGCGTTCGTCGGGCAGCATCGGATGCACCGGAGTGACGATCGTACAGTTGGGGCCGAACGCGCAGTTATCGCCGATTGTCACCGGAGCGTCGTCCTGAATCGTGAGATTGTAGTTGCCGAAGAAATTCTTTCCGATCTTGGTGTGTACGCCGTAATGGAAGTAGATCGGCCCCTGCATGAACGCTCCCTCGCCCAGCTCGCCGACTATCTGCTTCAGCAGCTCGGCGCGGCGCTCGGTCTCGTCCTCGTAGGTGAGGCTGTATTCGTGGCAGAGCTTATGCGAGCGCAGCTTTATGGCTTTCAGCTCCGGATCACCGGCGCAGAACAGCTGTCCGGCGAAAATTTTGGCTTCTTCCTTTGTCATTTCGTTTGCTCCTTTTATGTAGGAATATTATTTTTTGTCATTATCGGTGTTCCGTCGAGACAGACCTCGCCGATACGTCCGGCAGCGGTCGAATGGCCGTCGCCGTCGACGTCGTCAAACTCGATCTCCCGCAGAAGCCCGTCGAGGTTATCGACCCTTTTCCCGTTCACGCTGACCGAAGCGAGGTCGAGCCGCTCGATCCTGCTCGACAGATAGGGATCGAAAATCTCATTTCCGTCGCTGACGATGGATTTCGGCCCGCAGCAGAGCAGATAGGAAAAGGGGTATTTATCCTTGTAAAGCGTCAGCTCGATATTTTCAAGGCTCAAAAAGCCGATGTTCGCGCCCAGCTCAAAGGCGGCGAAGCTGCCGCGTATCGGATCGGAATTGAGGTAGTCGTCAAATTCGTCGATCGGCGAGCAGAGGTCGACTACGATATCCTCGAAAAACAGATTGTCCGCGCTTCCGACTCCTCCGCGCTCGGGAGCCGAGCCGAGCTTATAGCGGGGCGTCTGATAATAGAGCTTGAAGGTGCGTATGCCCCTGATATTTCTGAATATCGCGTCGGTGAGCGAGCAGTCGACCTCGGAGCCGTCGTCGTAATAATAGCGTCCCGGCTCGATGCGGATAGCCTTGTAGCGGCTGTCCGGCGAGAGCTCGAGATCATCGCACAGCACAGTGCTTATCGGGCCGAAATCGACCGACGAGTTCTGCCAGTCGTAGGCGTTCAGCGCGACGAGATCGTCTCCGACCTGCCCCTTGATATCGCGGCAGAGCAGATTTTTCGTGTTGCCGTTGACGTGTATTCCGTCGGCGTAGCATTCCTCGAAGCGTATTCTTTCAAATACCGCGTCGGTGATATCTCCGATCTGAACCGCGAAGCCGCCGGTGTGAGCAAAGGTCACGCCCTCGAGCGTCAGATTCTCCATATTATTGAAGAAGAACAGCGTCGAAACCCCGTAAAAGCTGCGCTCCGGGTCGAATTTGCCGCTTGTTCCGTAGCCTGCGCGGGAGCGGCGCGACTCCTCGAAATGACCGCCGATTATTGAGATATTGCAGTTTCTTTCGGCTTTGCCGATCGGCGCGTGAGTTCCGTTCGCGGCGGTCGAATTGCGGAGCATCAGCAGCTCGCAGCCGGGAGTCTGTATAACAGTCGCGCCCGCTGCTTCTATGCGTCGGTTCGAGCCTATAACTATCTGTCGGTCGATATAGTAGGGCTTCTCTCTTGCCGGGATGACCACGATTTCATGCTCGTCAAGCGCGCTTTGCAGCGCGTCGCTCCAGATCTCGAGCCTATTTTCGAGCCTGACAAGCCCGGAGTAGTCGGTGAGCTCGGCGCGGTCGGTCAGCCCTGACGCCAGAGCATAGTTCCGCGCTCTCATGTCGTTTAGCGCGCTTATTATATTTTCTTTTGACGGATTTATGCCAATCGCCTCCGAAAGCAGAATTACGACCTGTGACGCTCACAGCACGTCTGACAGAGCCAACATCATTATAGCAGATTACAGCCTTCAAGTCAACCGCCGCGGACTAAAAAAGCAAAACAATCGCGGAAAAACGCAAAACATATATTTTTTCTACTTTTTTGAAAGGTATCTGAAAATTACCTCCTCGGCGATGATCTGAACAATGAGAAAGGCGCAAAGATAGATATTCAGCGGCTTCGCGTCCATGATCTCTAATCTGTCCAGAGCGATGAAAACGATTATCGAGCCGCAGAGGATAAGCAGTCCGAGGTTATAGACATATCTTCCGGTTTTTTCTTTCAGCCTGAGCTTCCGCTCGTCCTTCTCCGCTTCGAGCATCTCCTGATACCTCTCCCGGTTTTCGGGCAGGCTCCAGTAGGAATATTCCCGGCGGTACTCTCTAAGCGTCAGGAATCCGTAGGTCAAGCCGAAGCCCGCCGCCGTGAACAGCATACTGTCGAGCTTCGTATCAAAGACCAGCGCGGCGATCAGGCTCGCAATTCCGGCGAGCGATATAAGAATACCCGCAATGAGCTTGTTCTTTTTCATGTTGATTACCTCTCTTTTCAAAAATACCGTCAGTCTAATTATATCATCTCAGTACATATTTGTCAAGCTCCGACAGACAAATAACGCCCACGGCGGCGGCGAGCCGCCGCTCCCATAGTCAAGGTTAGCAACTGCGCCGCCGTCAGTTTGCGGCTCATCAAACATAGCGGTTCGCAGAAATAAGAATAAGACGCAGAATCCCACTAAGCTCCCCCTCTGGGGGAGCTGTCAGCGATAGCTGACTGAGAGGGCTGACTGAGAGGGCTGGCTGAGAGAGCAAAAAGCTGACGGAGAGAGCAGATTTCGCCCTCTCCGTCAAAATCATAGATTTTGCCGCCTCTCCCAGATGGAGATGTCAATCGGCTGCGCCGATAAATTATTACTCAGTAAATGTCTCGTAGATGCTGTTGATCTTTTCCTGCATCGAGGACATATTCGACGCTATCGTGGAGGCTATCGCGTCGGGGTTGTTGATGAGCCCCTGAAGCACAAGCTGAGCCGGCTCGTAGAAGAAGCCCTTGACAACGCTGTTCGGGAAGATGTACTCGTCGAGCATCTCGATCGAGTCCTCGTCGCGCATCAGCTTGTTCTTGAGCATTGTGTCGTAGTAAGCGCTGATGACGCTCCTGTAGCCCTCGTAGGAGAGCGACTCGAGGATAACTCCGGTGCGGTCGAGGTCGGTCGCGGTCTTGGGGATGACCATGTACTTTCCGGCGTCGATAATGTTGCAGTAGCTCTCCTGCTCCTCGTCGAATTTTGGCGCGGGGAGAACTCCGAAGTCCTCGTTCATGTTGCGGAAGCGGTTCGCCGAGCCTATTCCGTGGGACAGGAACAGCGCTCTGCCCTCCTGGAACACGCGGAAGATCGACTGGTCTCCGTCGGTACCGGTATTCTTTACCTGGTTCGGCGAGTAGTGGATATTATCGCTTTTCAGTATGCCGAGTATCTTCTGATAGACGTTGATCGCCTTTTCGCTTCCTATCGCGACGACAGGCTGATCGTCCTTGGTCTCGACGAGCTTCATGCCCGAGCCGAAATACATATAGATGAAGGAATTATTGTCTATCGCCGAGTAGCCGAAGCGATCCTTGTCGGTAAATTCTCCGTCGCTGTCGATATCGTCGCTGACCTGCCTTGCGTACTCGCTGAACCTGTCGAGCGTCCACTTGCCCTGGCGCACGAGGTCGTAGAGATTATCGACCTTGTACTCGTCGGCGAGCTTCTTGTTGAAGAAGGTTGCGACCGTTCCGTCGCGGTGAGTGATTATGAAGTCGGAGAGCGCGTTGGTCAGCGCGCCGTTGACCTCCATCTGCTTTGCGGCGTTGGTGTTCCACCAGGGCTTGGTCGTGTCGATATGCGGCACCGAGTTGAAGTCGATGAGCATATCGGTTCCCTGCGCCCAGCCGTAGGTGACCATCGCGAGGTCGTAGTCGTCGTCGCCCGCCATGATCGAGGACTTGAGCGGGTTTGTGACGTATTCGTTCTTTGCGACCTCTACGAGCCTGAAGCCGTACTTCTCCTCGCAGAGACGGTTGCGGTTATAGAGCGCGTCGGCTAAAACGTCTCCGGTCTGAGACTCGGAGTCGATATGCTCGTTTGTATAGGTTCCCCAGCCGGTGATCTGATAGAGCACGCGGAACTCATAGCCGTTGTAGTCGGTCTCCTCGGGCGAGGGGACGTCGGGCAGGATCTCGGTCTCGGCGGAGGTTTCGGTAACGGTATCCGGCGCGGTCGTACCGACGTCTGGATCATCAGTTACCGCGGTATCTCCGCAGGACGGGGCGCAGAGCAGGACAGAAAGCAGCAGTATTGCCGAAATTGTACGTTTCATAAAAAAGCTCCTTCCATGTTTTTCGCAAAAAGCATTGCTTTTTCTTAATTTATATTGTATAATATAAACGACCGAAAGTAAATGCTCATTTTGAGTTTTGAATTGTCATTTTTGGAAAGAAGCGATTATAAGTATTATAAGTATAAATCCCTGTTTTGCGAAAGGAATGGTCAGCGCAATGGACGAATTCGCACAGACCCTCGCCGAGATCGGCAATATCCGCAGCTTTATACCCGGAACGTCCTTCGTATTCGGAACGGCTTCGACCGATAAGATACATATCCGTACTCCGGGCAGCGACGGCGATCAGTTCGTCATCTCCTGGATCCTCACCGGAAGCGGCAGCTTTGTCGAAAACGGACACGAGTATCAGCTGCACGACGGCTGCTTCTGCCTTCGCCGTCCCGGACGCGATTTCAGAATGTTCGTCGATAAAAAGCCGAGCTGCCGTCTATTTTTCGATATCCCCTACAGCTTTTATCAGACCTTCGCGCTGCTGATACCCGAGCTCGAGCAGCTCCCTCCGGTAAAGGACGTCAGATTCCGACGCTCTCTGTACGACGAGTTCATGTCTATCGTCCGCGACCTCTGGAAATCCACCGCGATGAACTACTACACTCTGCTGCCAAGGCTCATCCACTATATCCTCGACCTCACCGGAATCGCCGCCGACCGCGCCGGATCGCCGATGCTGCTCGCCCGCTCGATGCTCGAGGACACA
>CACXED010000206.1 GCA_902766575.1 uncultured Ruminococcus sp.
ACGCGACGGTTTCGAGCCCTTTCTCAAGGCAGTGCTCGCGCACAGCCTTTGCGCGCTCGAGGTCGAGGTTGTTCGTCCACGCTCCCTCGCAGAACTCGATGCCGTCGAAGCCCAGCTCGGCGGTCTTGTCGATAACTCCGAAGATTCCGAGCTTATCCTCGTTGATATACGGCCCGAAGCTGTAGGTGGTAACAGAAAGCTTCATTGTGATTCCTCCTTAAATAATATCAAATCCAAAGAAATTCTTTGTGTTGTTGTAGCAGATATCCGCGACGAGCTCGGCGAGTGTATCCATTTCGCAGGGGAACTCGCCGTTCTCGACCCAGCGTCCAATGAGGTCGCAGAGTATGCGGCGGAAATATTCGTGGCGGGTGTAGCTGATGAACGAGCGCGAGTCGGTCAGCATACCGAGGAAGTTGCCGAGGCTCGAGACGTTGGCGAAATCGGTCATCTGGCGGCGCATACCGTCGAGGTTGTCGTTGAACCACCAGCCCGAGCCCTGTACGACCTTCGGCTTTCCGTCGCCCGAGAGCGAGAAGCAGCCGCAGAGCGACGCTACAGCGAGATTGTCGTTGCCGTTGATCGAGTAGAGAATCGTTCTCGGAAGTCCGTCCTTCGAGTCCATGCGGTTCAGGAGCTTTGAGAGCGGAGTGATCATGTCAAAGTTCCCGAGCGTGTCAAAGCCGGTATCAGGCCCGAGCTTTTCGAACATACGGCTGTTCTGATTGCGCAGTACGCCGAAATGGATCTGCATGACGAAGCCGCGCTTCTTGTACTCTGCGGCGAGGAAGGTCAGCAGCTCGGTCTTGAACTTGTAGAGCTCCTCGTCGGTAATATCGCCGTCGGTGGCGACAGCCTTTTTCATGATCTCGCCGGCTTCATAGGGGTTCGACTCGATATACTCGCGGTACTCGTCAAAGCCGTGGTCGGCGGTCTTGCAGCCGAGCGACGCGAAGTAGTCGAGACGGTTCACATACGCCGCCTTGAGCGAGTCGAAGTCGGTGATCTCGATTCCTGCCGCTTCTCCGAGCTTCCTGTAGTAGTCGGCGATACCGTGCTTGTTGATGTTCACGCCCTTGTCGGGACGGAAAGCGGGCAGCACCTTGACGTCAAAGCTGTCGTCCTCGGCGAGCATTTTGTGCCACTCGAGGGTGTCGGCAGGATCGTCGGTGGTGCAGAGGAGCTTGACGTTTGAGTTTTTAATGATATTTCTGACGCTCATTTCCGGCTCGGCGAGCTTATCGTTGCACATAGTCCAGATGGCGTCGCAGTTCTGCTCGTTGATGATCAGATCGCAGTCGAAATAGCGCTGAAGCTCAAGATGGCTCCAGTGGTAGAGCGGATTTCCGATGAGCTTTGGCATACAGGCGCAGTACGCTTTGAACTTGTCGTAGTCGGAGGCGTTTCCGGTTATGTACTCCTCCGGAACTCCGCAGAGACGCATAGCGCGCCACTTGTAGTGATCCCCTCCGAGCCAGAGCTCGGTGATGCTTGAATAGCGCTTATCCTCGGCGATCTCCTTTGGAGAGACGTGGCAGTGGTAGTCGATGATCGGCAGCTTTGCCGCGTACTCGTGGTAGAGCGCCTTGGCGACGTCGTTTGAAAGCAGGAAGTTTTTCCCTAAGAAGGTTTTCATGACTTATCTCCTTTTATAAAGACCTCCGGAGCGGCCGGAAGCCAATCTGCGATATTATTGTACCATAAATCTTGGACAATTTCAATATTATTCGAAAAAATTTATCGAATATACTTGCCCTTTTCAAAAAAATGTGCTAAAATATAAAAGAGGTACTTTCGCCGTTTGGATTTTAGTATTCAGACCCGCCTCATGGGAGATTCAGAATGGAAAATATCAAACACATTCTAAACGGATGTGATCTTCATACGCATACAAAATTTTCGTTCGACGGAGCAAAGGACGGCTCGGGCGAGCCTGCGGCTATCGCCAAAGCCGCTCTTGACGCCGGGCTGTCGGCGATAGCTCTGACCGATCACTGCGACATCGACGATATAATCGAGGGCATCTATCCGCCTTATCCGGCGGACGAGATCTTCCGCGAGGTCGAAAGGGTAAAGTCCGACTTCGACGGGAAGCTCAGTATCCTTCGCGGAATAGAGCTCGGCGAGCCGCACGTTTATCCCGCAGAAGCCCGCAAGCTCCTGTCCGAGCAGAATTACGATTTTGTGCTCGGCTCGCTGCATAATCTGCGCGGCTATCCGGATTTCTATTTTCTGAAATTCGACCGGATGGAGCAGCTCCAGATCGACTATCTCGTCCGACGCGCGATATCCGAGCAGCTCGAGATCGTGAATTTTGAGTGGAACGGGCGGCACATCGACTCTCTGGCGCATATAACCTACATAGGACGCTATCTCGACGAGTGCGGCGCGAGCTGCGATTTCCTGCGCTTCGAGCCTGAATGGCGTAGGCTTTTCCATGCAATGATCGAGAACGACGTCGCGCTCGAGCTGAACACCTCCGGACTCCGCAAGGGCGGACGGCTGATGCCGACGCCTGAGCTTGTAAAGCTCTACATCGACTGCGGCGGAAAGCGCTTCACCCTCGGCTCGGACGCTCACACCGCGCGAGACGTCGGAAAGAATCTCGCCGACGCGGCAGAGCTGCTGCCCGAAAGCTCGCTTCGGCTGTTGCCGGAGGGAATGAGCGCGGCCGCGGGCTCGTCCCGCTGAAATATCACAAAAAAGTCAGAATAACTACAATATAAAGGAACTTTCAAAAATGCTTGACTCCTCATTCAGCCTGCTCTATCCCGACGGCGAGCATATCGCCGGGGAGAAGGTCAGGATATCCGACGAGGTCATAACAGAGCTCGGGCTCGACTTTCTGATCGACCTCAAAAATTCAAGTCTCTCCGACTATCTGACGACCGACCGCGCGACTATCGAGTACCGGCTTGCAACGATGGAGGATCTTATGGAGAATCCGTCGCTGGTCGATACGCTCAAATCGACGCTGAAGCTGCTCAACGATATCATCGAGCTGCGGCGCATCAAATCCGAGACCGAGGTCGCGAAAAACTATCTCTACAGCATCACCGAGATCGAGCTCTACATCGACATCGTGTCGCGGCTCGCCAAGGGCTTCCGCTCGGTGCGGGATAATGTAAAGTCCGAGGCCTTCCGGAAGATGACCGACACGATTACCGAGCTCTCCGAATCGGATTATTACCGCGACCTGAACCGCCAGCTCGGCGAGCTGACCGCCAAGGTTCACGAAGTCAAGTCGATAACCATCGGCGTGAATCTCGACAACGAATTCCGTCCGGTCGATGCCGGTGTCGTCAGCCTCAACGCCGAGCAGTTCAAGTCGGGCAAGGTCATCGACAAGATCCTGCGCATGGACTTCAAGGACGGCGACTACACCTGCATCGCCCCGCTGATACCATACACCCGCTCGAACACCGACAACGCAAAGATAGCCTTCACCAACGCCTTCAACAACGCGATGAACGATATCTTCAAGTCGGATATCCGCGCATGGAGACAGCTCGTTCAGGCTTACGTCCTCTCGAACACCGATTTCCTGCTGCGCATAATGCCCGAGATCGAGTTCCTGACCAAGGCTCAGCACCTGCTGCTCGCGCTCAAGAGCCGCGGGGAAAATCTCACAAAGCCCGAGATAGCGCCGATGGAGGACCGCGAGTTCTGCGTCAAGGGCATCTACAATCCCTGCGTCGCGCTCAAGGTCGACGCCAAGATGGTTAAGAACGACATCGACTTTGACGAGAACGCTAAAATCTACGTTCTGACCGGACCCAACCGCGGCGGAAAATCGGTAATTACCTGCGCG
>CACXED010000207.1 GCA_902766575.1 uncultured Ruminococcus sp.
ACATGGGACTGCCCTGTATCGCCGGAGTTTCGGAGATCGTCGAGGTCGGCGATACATATCTCGTCGTCAGAATGGACATGGGCGACAGCTTTGAGCTCGCTAAGATCGGCTTCCCGGCGCTCATCTGCGTCGACAAGGACATCTATCAGCCGCGCCTGCCCTCCTATGTCAGAAAGAAAGCTACCGCCGACCGCGAGATCACTACCTTCACGCTCGATTCCTTTGACGACCGCGACCCGAAGCACTACGGACTCGCAGCCTCTCCGACGCAGGTCAGACGCATCTTCCCGCCCGAGAACAACAGCGAGCGCGTGATGTGGGACGGAGACGGCGATACTCTCGCAGAAAGACTTGCCGAAAAGCTCGCCGAGCTCAAGTTCATCGGAGGTGAAAGAGCATGAAAAAGCTGATTATACATAATGAAAAGATAAGCGACCCCGCCGAGCTCGCCAAGGTCTGCCCGTTCGGTGCGCTCGAGGTCTCGGATAGAAAGCTGTCCGCGAACTCAGCCTGCCGTATGTGCGGCGTCTGCGCCAAGCGCGCAAAGTCGGACGAGATCGAGATAGTCGAGGAAGCCGCCGCTCCGGCGATAGATAAATCCGAGTGGAACGGAATCTGCGTCTATGTCGAGCATATCGAGGGCGAGATACATCCCGTAACGCTCGAGCTTATCGGAAAGGCGCGCGAGCTCGCCGATAAGATCGGACATAAGGTGTTCTGCCTAATGATGGGCAGCGGCATCACCGATAACGCAAAGGAGCTTCTCAACTATCCGGTGGACGAGGTCTTTGTCTACGACAGAGAGGAGCTGCGCGATTTCAGACAGGAGACCTACGCGGCGGTCTTTGAGGATTTTGTAAACCGCGTGAAGCCGTCGGTCATACTGGTCGGGGCTACCACGGTAGGACGACAGCTCGCGCCGAGAGTCGCGGCTCGCTTCAGAACCGGACTTACCGCCGACTGCACGATACTCGACATCGAGGAGAACACCGATCTCGTTCAGATCAGACCGGCGTTCGGCGGCAATATCATGGCTCAGATAGCGACTCCGAACAACCGCCCGCAGATGGCTACCGTCCGCTACAAGGTCATGGACGCTCCAAAGCGCTGCGAGCCCTTCGGAAAGCTGACCGCCTTTGATATTTCCCCGGAAAAGCTCAGATCGGGAGTCGAGATACTCTCGGTCGAAAAGAAGCCGAAGGTCGAGAGCATCGAGAACGCCGAGATAATCGTCGCCGCCGGACGCGGCTGCAAGGGCGCGGAGGAGCTGGAGCTCGTGAAGCGTCTCGCGTCCGCGCTCGGAGGAACGTGGGCCTGCACCAGACCTATGGTCGAGAGCGGCAGATGCCCGGCTAACCGTCAGATCGGGCTCAGCGGACGCACGGTACGCCCGAAGCTCATCATCACCTGCGGAATCTCCGGCGCGGTTCAGTTCGCCGCCGGAATGAAGGGCGCGGACACTATCGTCGCGATCAATACCGACCGCAGCGCGCCGATCTTCAATATCGCGCACTACGGCATAGTCGGCGACCTCACCGAGATCGTCCCGAAGCTCATCGAAAACATCGGACGCCGCGACGGCGATAACGGAGGTAACTGAAATGTCTGAAATTTACAACGCAGTCACGGCAGAGGATTACGCGGCTCTTAGAGGCGCAGTCTCCGACCCGTCGAGAGTGCTTTTTGCCGACGAGGTCGGCGAGGATTACGGCAGAGACGAGCTGTCGGCGGTCAGCAGCCGTCCCGAGCTGGTCGTCAGGGCTATGAGCGCCGAGGAGGTCTCGGCGGTTCTGAAATACGCAAACGAGCATCTTATCCCCGTCACTCCGCGCGGAGCCGGAACCGGACTTGTCGGAGCTGCCGTCCCGGTAAAGGGCGGAATCGTCATCGACCTCTCGGGCATGAAGCGCATACTCGAGCTTGACCGCGAGAATCTGACGCTGACCGTCGAGCCGGGCGTGCTTCTGATGGAGGTCGCCGCCTTTACCGAGGAGAACGGCTTCTTCTATCCGCCCGATCCCGGAGAAAAGACCGCGACTATCGGCGGCAACATCAGCACCAACGCCGGCGGCATGAGAGCCGTCAAGTACGGCGTGACCCGCGACTATGTCCGCGGACTCGAGGTCGTTTTAGCCGACGGCAGGATAATCGAGCTCGGCGGAAAGATGGTAAAGAACAGCTCGGGCTACGCGCTCAAGGATCTTATGGTCGGCTCGGAGGGAACGCTCGGTATCGTCACCAAGGCGGTGCTCAGACTGCTCCCGCTCCCGAAGCGCAGCATCAGCCTGCTCATCCCGTTCCCGACGCTCAGAGAGGCTATCGACGCAGTTCCCGAGATCATCAAGTCAAAGGCTATCCCGACCGCCGTCGAGTTCATGCAGCGTCAGGTCATAATCGACGCGGAGAGCTATCTCGGCGTGAAGTTCCCCGACCGCGCCTACGACGCTTATCTGCTGCTCAAGTTCGACGGCAGCTCAAAGGACGAGATCGAGCGCGACTACGAGGCTGTCGCCGAGCTCTGCCTGTCGCTCGGAGCGCCGGATATCTTTATCCTCGACACCGAGGAGCGCAGCGACGCGGTCTGGAAGGCGCGCGGAGCTTTCCTCGAGGCTATCAAGAACTCCACGACCGAGATGGACGAGGTAGACGTGGTAGTCCCGAGAAGCAAAATCAACGATATGGTCGGCTATGTCGGCACGCTCGAGGATGAGATCGGCATACGCATCAAATATTTCGGTCATGCCGGAGACGGAAATCTGCATATCTACGTGCTCCGCGACGAGCTCGACGACGAGCAGTGGCAAGAGCGGCTGGGCCTCGCGATGGACAGGATGTACGCGAAGGCCAAGGAGCTCTGCGGCGCGGTCTCGGGCGAGCACGGAATCGGTCACGCAAAGCAGGTCTACCTCGGCGATTTCCTCGACGGCGGTCAGCTCGAGCTGATGCGCGGCATAAAATCGGTTTTCGACCCGAACAATATTCTGAATCCCGGCAAGGTTTTCTGCGGACGGGTAAAGTGAGATGAGAGTCGAATTTTCCTACGGGCGCGGAGCTCTGACACACGAGTTCGGCGACGAGCTTCTGGCGGTTCTGCGCTCGGGCATCAACAGCTATACGCCCGAATACGGCGAAGACGAGCTTGTCGAACGCGCGGTAAAGGCTCCGATAGGCTCTCCGCCGCTCTGCGAGCTTGCAAAGGGCTGTCAGAGAATAACAATAATCGCCAGCGACCACACGCGCCCAGTTCCGAGCCGCCATATCATACCGGTGATGCTCTCCGAAATCCGGCGCGGAAATCCCGACGCGGAGATAACGATTCTCATCGCCACCGGCTGTCAC
>CACXED010000208.1 GCA_902766575.1 uncultured Ruminococcus sp.
GATAATTGAAAAATGACCAGTGTGTATATGCTAACCTCACAGTCCCGTACACAAATGATGTCGTTTATTATAAAAAACGACGATCATCTGCTTGTCGTCGACGGCGGAAATACCTGCGACGCAGATTTTTTGTGTACATATGTCCGCAGTCTCGGCGGAGTTATTGACGGTTGGTTTCTGACTCATCCGCACAGCGATCATATCGACGCGCTGTATTCGATACTCGAGCGCCATTTTGACGACGTTAAAATCAAAGAGATTTACTTTAACTTCCCGTCGGATGAATTTATCCGAACCGCCGATGAAAATGAGTTCGGACACGTTCTGCGCCTGAGAGAGCAGTTTGAGCTCCATAACATCACGCCTAAGACCGTTCACGCCGGAGACGTCTACACCTTCGGAGACATCACGATGCGCGTCCTGCGCGAGCCGGACGAGTCGATAACGACCGGAGATCCTATCAACAACGCCTCGGTGGTCTATCGGCTTGAAGCGGACGGCAAGAGCATGATCTTCCTCGGAGACCTCGGCGTCGACGGCGGACGGCAGCTTCTCGAAAAGGTGCCGCGCGAGCTTATCAAGGCGGATTTCGTCCAGATGGCTCATCACGGGCAGAACGGAGTCGACAAGCCGGTCTACGAGGCTATACATCCCGACTACTGCTTCTGGTGTACGCCCGACTGGCTCTGGGACAACAACGCCGGACGCGGCTACGACACGCATATCTGGAAGACGATCGTCACCCGCGGCTGGATGAGCGAGATCGGAGTCAAGTGGCATTATGTATCAAAGGACGGCACGCATGAGGTACCGCTCGCGGAGGAAAAATATTGAAAAACGAAAAAAAGCAATGTAAATACACCTCTATCGGCGGTCAGGCGCTGATAGAGGGGATCATGATGCGCGGCCCGGTACGCACGGCTATGGCTGTCCGCGATCCGGAAGGGAAGATCGTGCTCGAAAAGTGGAGCACCGAGAGCTCGAACCGCCCGAAATTCTGCAAGCTGCCGTTTGTGCGCGGCATATTCAATTTCATCGACACGATGAAGATCGGATACCGCTGCCTGATGCGCTCGGCGGAGATCTCCTGTCCCGAGGAGGACGATCCGGGCAAAGAGCGCACCGAAGCGGATAAGAAAAAGGATTCTCTGCTGATGTCGGCGGCTATGGCGATCGGCGTCGTGCTCGGAGTAGCGCTGAGCATCGGACTTTTCATCTGGCTGCCCGCTCAGCTGTTTTCTTGGCTGACAAAGGCGATCCCGTCGCTTGACAACCGCGTGCTGCGCGCGGTTTTTGAGGGAGTGCTGAGACTGGCGCTGTTCATCGGCTATATGGGGCTGATGTGTTTAATGAAGGATATGCGCCGGGTGTTCAGATATCACGGCGCGGAGCACAAGACGATCTTCTGCTACGAAGCCGGACTCCCGCTGACTGTCGAGAATATCCGGATCCAGAAGCGCTTCCATCCCCGCTGCGGAACATCGTTCATGATTCTGATGATAATCGTCGGCATAATCATTTCGATGTTCATCCGCGTCTCGAACCCGATACTCCGCACGGTCATAAAGCTGGCGCTGCTGCCGATCACGGTCGGCATCGGCTATGAGCTGATCAAATTCTGCGGCAGACACGACAATCTGCTGACAAGAATCATTTCGGCTCCCGGAGTGTGGCTCCAGCACATCACCGTCCATGAGCCGGACGACTCGATGATCGAGTGCGCCATCGCGGCAATGGAAGCGGTCGTACCGACTCCCGAGGAAGCCGCCGGCAAACCCGAGGGCGAAGCTCCCGAAAAAGCCGCCGAGCCTTGCAGCGAGGCTGTCCCCGAGAGCACAAACGAATAATTTTCTGCCGAGCCGTTCAAAACCGGTTCGGTTCTTTTTTTATGTGTGAAATACCGGCAATAATAACATCGCGGTACTTATTATATAGACAATAATAACAAATTGTGACAGCAAAATTAACCATATCGCCGAAATATAACTATTTATATTGACAACCAATAATAATTAGTATATAATATAAACAAAGAGCAACCCTATAAAATCAGGTCAAAGGAGAATAATCGCCATGAAAAATCGCAAACGTCGGCTTTCCCTGCTTGTTCTGACCACAGTTCTGATCACCTCCTGCGGATCGGCTGCCACAGGGCAGTCTCCCACTTCGGACACAGCCGAAAGTACGGCTCCCGCCGAGACCGAGTATCAGTACGATTATCCCGAGCTCGACATGGGCGGAGCTGACTTCACAATGCTCAATTCGACTACGACATGGGGCTTTTATACTGACGTCCACTTTGACGAAGCCACCGGCGACAACCTCGACGACGCGGTTTACAAGCGCAACACCTCGATCGAGGAGCGCTTCAACGTCAATTTCGTCGTTGAGGAGGACGACATCGACACGACCTACAAGCTCGTCAACACGGCGGTCATGGCGGGAGACGATCAGTATAAGGTCGCGTTCCTGCGCTGCGATCAGCTCTCGGCGATGATAACCGACAGATATTTCTACGATCTCAACCGGATACCCGAGCTGAGGCTCGACGAGGACTGGTGGGATCAGAACGTGCTCGACGTTGTGAGGATCGGCAAGGACGACGTGACCTATTTCGCCGCGACTGATTTCACTCTGATGGGCTTTGACGGCACGATCTGCACCTTCATCAACGAGAATATGATGAACGATCTGAACGCTGAGATGCCCTATGAGCTCGTCCGGCAGGGAAAATGGACGCTCGACGAGATGCAGAAGCTGATGATGCTCGGCGCGTCGCTTAATGGCGACGAGAGCTTTGCATGGGACGCAAACGGCAGCGCGGTCTACGGTCTGACGAGCTGGGCTACCTGCGCTCACGCACTGCTGTTCGGCGCAGGAGCCAGATATACCGAGCGCGGCGAGAATGGACTGCCAAAAATCACGTTTGAGAACGAGCGCTTCTACAACGTCTGCGAGAAGATAGGTAAGATGCTCTCGGTCGAGGGCGAGTGGCTGCTGCTCAACACAAATCAGGATCCCGACCACTACGAGATGGCGTTCAAGCGCGGCAGAGCGCTTATGACCGTCGCGGAGCTGAAGGCAAGCTCCAAATTCCGCGACATGGAATACACCTTCGGCATTGTTCCGATGCCCAAGTACGACGAGGGACAGGCGGAATATTCAACCTACCGCGCGCCGGTCAATCCGGTAATGTGCATACCCGTCACAAACGGCTCGGCGTCCGAGACCGCGATCATCATGGACGCGCTGACCTATCTCTCCTACCGCGACGTGCTGCCGGTCTACTACGACATCAGCGTCTCGCAGAAGGGGCTGCGTAACGACGAATCCATAGAGATGCTCGAGATCATCCGCGACACCCGTTACTTCGACATCGCCAAGTGCTACGGCTGGACCAGCTCGCTCTACGGCTCGATAGAGTCGCTGCTGACCGCCGGAAACGGCGCGGTGGCGTCGACGATAGCCTCGGGAAAATCCGTGGTGCTTGAGAATATCGACAAGACCCTCGAGCTGCTCGGAGAAAAGTAATTACATATTGATAATCTGTTGCCAATCGGTTTCCGGAATTGCCTGAAAACAGACAATTCCGGATTTTTGACTATAAATTCAATAGAATGTTCAAAAAATTACCTTGAAATCGCGGGCAGAAACATGATATAATATTTGAAAATAAATCGAATTTAACGAAGGCAGGCAATAAAATGAACACTGTACTCGAAAATATCAGAACAAGACGCAGCGTCCGCAGCTATAAGCCCGACGCCGTTCCGCGCGAGCTGCTCGACCGAATCGCCGAAGCCGGACTCTGCGCCGCCAGCGGTATGAACCGTCAGAGCACGATAATCCTCGAGGTCACGGATAAAAATCTGCGCGACCGGCTCTCGCGAATGAACGCCGCTGTTATGGGACGCGAGGGAACCGATCCGTTCTATGGAGCTCCGGCGCTGTTCGTAGTGCTCGGTCTCAGGGAATATCCGACCTATCTCTACGACGGCAGTCTGGCGATGGGAAACATGATGCTCGAAGCCCATGAGCTCGGGCTCGGAAGCTGCTGGATCCATCGCGCAAAGGAGGAGTTTGAGACTCCCGAGGGCAGGGAGATCCTCCGCTCGCTCGGCGTCACGGGCGACTGCGAGGGGATCGGACATCTGATCGTCGGATATATCGACGGCGATTATCCCGAACCCAAGCCGCGCAGAGAGGGAAGACTTTTCATCGCGTCTGATGATAAATAAAGCCATTATTATTTACATATAGAAAGGAACTGAACAAATGGATGAAGTAAAAAAGCCTAAAAAACCGCTGATATTCTATTATCTGATAGTTCTGCTGATTATCTTCCTGCTTAATCTTCTGGTCGTGCCGTCGGTGCAGCAGATGAAGATCAAGGAAGTCGACTACGGTACTTTCATGTCTATGACCGAGAACAGGGAGATCGGTCAGGTGCAGGTTGAGGACAACTGCATACTGTTCACCGACAAGGCAGGGAAGAATGTCTACAAGACCGGTCTGATGAACGACCCCGGCATGACCGAGCGTCTCTACGCCTCGGGAGCGACCTTTGGCAGCGAGATTGTCGAGCAGATGTCGCCTATAGCCAGCTTCCTGCTCTCATGGGTGCTCCCGCTCGTGATATTCATAGCCCTCGGACAGTTCATGTCGCGGCAGCTCATGAAGAAGATGAACGGCGGAAACTCGTCGATGATGTTCAATATGGGCAAGAGCAACGCCAAGGTCTATGTCAAATCCTCGGACGGTATCAAGTTCAGCGACGTCGCGGGCGAGGACGAGGCAAAGGAGAATTTAGCCGAGATCGTCAGCTATCTGCACGATCCCAAGAAATATGAGTCTATCGGCGCTTCGATGCCCAAGGGCGTGCTGCTCGTCGGCCCTCCCGGCACCGGTAAGACGATGCTCGCCAAGGCGGTCGCGGGCGAGGCTGACGTTCCGTTCTTCTCGATGTCCGGCTCGGAGTTTGTCGAGATGTTCGTCGGCATGGGCGCTTCAAAGGTCCGCGATCTGTTCAAGCAGGCCAAGGAAAAGGCTCCCTGCATCGTCTTTATTGACGAGATCGACGCTATCGGTCAGAAGCGCGACGGCAGGCTCGGCGGCAACGACGAGCGCGAGCAGACCTTAAACCAGCTCCTCACCGAGATGGACGGCTTTGAGGGCAACAACGGAGTCATAATCCTCGCGGCTACCAACCGTCCCGAGTCGCTCGACCCGGCTCTGACCCGTCCCGGACGCTTTGACCGCCGGGTTCCGGTCGAGCTGCCCGATCTCAAGGGACGCGAGGCTATCCTCCGCGTCCACGCCAAGAAGATCAAAGCCGCGCCGAATATCGACTTTGAGCGCATCGCCCGCATGGCGTCCGGAGCCTCCGGCGCGGAGCTTGCGAACATGATCAACGAGGGCGCGCTCAGAGCCGTCCGCGACGGCAGAAGCGAGGTCACTCAGGAGGACATCGAGGAGAGCATCGAGGTCGTCATCGCCGGATATCAGAAGAAGAACGCCATCCTCACCGACGGCGAGAAGAAGATCGTCGCTTACCACGAGATCGGCCACGCTCTCGTCGCCGCA
>CACXED010000209.1 GCA_902766575.1 uncultured Ruminococcus sp.
GCTCGTGCTGCTGATCTTCGAGCATGAGCCGATTTCGACCGGAAAGCCCGAGGACGCAGAGATAAAGGCAATCAAGCGATACGACCCGGAGTCTGTAAATCTCTGGTCGGGAGCTGCGGTCGGTTCGGTGAGCCGCAGCGGCGATGAGACGACACGCGAGGTCTATGACCTCATCACACACAATTCGGACGTGATCGGCGGAATTTTCTGCGGACACGAACACAGCGCGTTTTACTCGGAGGTCAGGGCTTTCACGCCCGGCGGCGAGCGGCGCGATATCCCTCAGGTTATCCTCGAGGGCAGTCCGTATGACGATCAGGCAGGGCATATCCTGCGCATTACTATAAAATAAATTTAAGGAGAAAGAATCATGAAAACATTAAAGGCATACGAGCTCGCAAAGGAGCTTTACGCATCCATCGGCGTCGATACCGACAAGGTAATCGAGCGCGTCAAGACCATCCCGGTCTCCATGCACTGCTGGCAGGGCGACGACGTCCGCGGATTTGAGAATCCCGACGGAGACCTCACCGGCGGTATCCAGACCACCGGAAACTACCCCGGCAGAGCTACCACCATCGACGAGCTCCGCGCAGATTTCGAGAAGGCAATCTCTTTCATCCCCGGAAAGAAGAAGATGAGCCTCCACGCGATCTACCTCGACAATCAGGGCAAGAAGGTCGACCGCGACGAGATCGAGCCGAAGCATTTCGAGTCGTGGGTTGACTGGGCCAAGAAGATCGGCGTCGGACTCGACTTCAATCCGACCTGCTTCTCGCATCCGATGAGCAGCACAGGCTTCACTCTTTCGAGCGCGGACGAGAATGTACGTCAGTTCTGGATTGAGCACTGCAAGCGCTCGCGCGTCATCGCCGAGTACTTCGGCAGGGAGCTCGGCGAGACCTCCTGCACCAACTACTGGATTCCCGACGGCTTCAAGGATATTCCGGTCGACCGCTACAGCTACCGCGCGCGCCTTGTCGACTCCTACGACAAGATCTTCGCAGGTCAGGACAAGAAGCTCAACCTGAACGCCATCGAGAGCAAGGTCTTTGGAATCGGCGCTGAGTCCTGCACGATCGGCTCGCTCGAGATGTGCCTCGGCTACGCAGTGAAGAACAACCTCATGCTGACCCTCGACACCGGACATTTCCATCCGACCGAGGTCGTTTCAGACAAGATTTCGTCCGCGCTCTGCTATCTCGACGACGTTATGCTTCACGTCTCGCGCCCGGTTCGCTGGGACTCCGACCACGTTGTTATCTTTGACGATGAGCTTAAGTATATCGCACAGGAGATCATCCGCGGCAATTTCGAGAAGCGCGTACATATCGGTCTCGACTTCTTCGACGCCTCGATCAACCGTATCGCCGCATGGGTCATCGGAACGAGAAATATGCAGAAGGCGCTTGTCTACGCAATGCTCGAGCCGACCGAAAAGCTCAGACAGTACGAGCTCGAGGGCGACTACACCTCGCGTCTCGCGCTGCTTGAGGAGTACAAGACCTATCCCTTCGCGGCTGTCTGGGACTACTACTGCGAGACCGAGAACGTACCGGTCCGCGACGAGTGGCTGCCTGAGGTCAAGAAGTACGAGCACGACGTTCTGCTTTCGAGATAACTTGACATTTTTCTCAGCCTGTGGTATAATATCTGCGAGGTGAGAGACTTGAAAAAGGACGATGAGGAGAAATACTGCTCGCTCTGCCGGTTTTCCTCGGAAATAACCGGACGCGAGGAGATGCTCTGCCGCAAAAAGGGGATAGTTCAGCGCGAATTTTCCTGCCGCAGCTTTATTTACGACCCGCTCAAGCGCGTCCCGAGACGCGCTCCCGTGCTCGAGATCCCGGAGCTGCCGGAGATATGAAGCAAAAAGAACTCCCGCACGGTTTTCCGTGTGGGAGTTTTTCTCATATGTTGAGTTCTGGGGATAAGCTGAATAAATGGAGTTTTCGCGCGAAAACAGCCTTAAATCAGCATTTCCCTGATCACCCGGGTATGTTCGAGATGAGCTTGTCGTCAAAGGAGACCGGGTAATCGGAGAGCAGAGTCGCGCTGAGCTCGGAGAAGCGCTCGGAAATGATATCGTCAGCGACGCTTGCCGCCCAGTTTTCGCGGCCGCTGCTCTCGAAATAGACGATGTGGATGCCGCTCGTCGTCTGGATTATCTCGCAGTCGCCGGGCTTGCGGTCGCCGTAGAAGCACCAGTCGTCAAAGCTTGCCAGAGTTATCCCCTCGGCGAGATCCTCGTAAAGACCGCCGTTGTAGCAGGTGTTCTCGTCCTCGGTCCACGCGAGCGCGAGCAGAGCGAAGCTCTCGGCGCTGCGGTCTCCCGACTCGAACTCGGCAAGGATCTCCTCTGCCTTTTTCTGCGCCTTTTCTAGACTGCCGTATTTATCCTCGGTAAAGAGGATGTGCCTTACGTTCACGGTTTTGCTCTCGTCGCGGCTCGGCTCGGAGGTCAGCATATAGATCGTCGTGACCGAGCTTGATTCGTCGGTGATGACCTTTGTATCGCCGACCGCAGCCTCGGTGAACGCCCATTCGGACAGCTCGCTGCCATCGGTATAGAGCGCGCCCTGCTGCTCGTAGGACGCGACAGTCTGCTCAAGCGTCTCGTCCGACATATCGGGCGAGTCCTTTTTGACAAATTCGGCTATCAGCGACTTGAATTCGTCGCTGTTCTTTGCGTTTGCAAAGCGCTCTGCGGCGAGCGAGGCTTCCTCCTCGGAGACAGCGCCCTCCGACCAGTCGAAGCTGTAGGCCAAGAAGTCGACCGACTGATATTTATAAGGCGCGGACTCATAGCGCTCGTTGATCTCGGCGTCGGTCGGAGCGAATTCGGTCTGCTTTGCGTTCTGATACTTGTAGGCGAGCGCTTCTATCGACTTGGCGTCGAGGATGTCAGAGCTTTTCACTCCGCGTCCGTAGAGCGCTTCGTCGGTATTCTTGACTCTCGTCTCAAGCGCGGCGAGCTCTGCGTCCGAGAGGGCGATTCCCTCAGCCGCCGCGGCTTCGTTCAGCGCGAGATAGCCGGTGACGTTATCCTTTGCGCCCGACATGAAATAGTCGAACCAGCTCTCACCGTCCGATATGCTCTGATACTTGGCGCTTGCGGTAGGATCAAAGCCGTAATACTGAACGTAGCTTCCGTAATAGTCGACGAAAGAGTTCAGCACGTCGTTGTAGTAGTAATTCATCATCGCGCCGTTGACGTCGATGGCTTTTGAGCTGGCGGCGACCTCGGAACGCAGATATTCGCCCGAGTTGAGACGATGATTGTAGATACCTATCCCGCAGAGTCCGATCAGTATAACTGCGGCGAGTATCGAAGCGGTGATGATCGCGGTGATCTTCCGGACCTTGGCTTTCTTGGCGGCGAATTCCTCGCGCTCGCGTTTGAGACGCTGCTTTTCAGAGTTCTGCTCGCGGTTTCGTCTGGCTTTTGACATGGAAACGACTCCTTTATGTTTTTTTACAGTATACCACAATTTTATGTAAATAAAGTGAGCGCTCTGTGACGGGCGCTTGATTTTTTTGTATAGGGTATATATTCATCCGAAAAATGGTATAATGATCCCTGAGAGATGTTATTCGGAGGGCGGCGGTTATGGATAAAAAGCGCAGGTTCATTATAAATACCGTTTGGTGGCTCCTTGCCGCCGGGATAGTCTGGCTCGCGCTGAGATACGCAGTTCCGATACTGATGCCGTTCATTATCGGCTTTCTGACGGCGGCGCTGATAAATCCGCCGGTGCGAGCGCTCTCAAAGCGATTCGATCTTAAGCGCCGTCCGATCGGAATTCTGATCCTGCTGATCTTCTACGCCACGATAGGTATGCTCGCGACAGTGCTTATCGTCCGCGTCGCGGTGATGCTCGGCGAGCTGTCAAAGGCGCTGCCGACGATCTACTCCGAGAGCATAGAGCCTTCGATCGGCAAGCTTTTCGAGCTTATCAACAGAGCTGTTGAAAAACTCGGCAGGGTATTCGGAAAGCACGGCGGAGTGTTTTCGGACGATCTGGAGGGCTTTTTCGGGACGGTCAAGAGCTCGCTCGGCTCAGCGGTGTCGGATATCTCGGTAAAGGCGCTGACAAAGCTGTCGGGCTTTGCGGCGGGGATACCGGGAGTGGTGGTGCAGATCGTCTTTGCGGTGATCTCGAGCTTTTTCTTCACCGTTGACTTTGAGAGGATCCTCGCGGCGCTGAAAAGACTTCTGCCGGAAAAAACAGTCGCGCTGCTGACGTCGGTGCGCGACTGTTCGTTCCGGACGCTCGGGAGGTATATACGCTCCTATGCGCTGATAATGCTGATAACCTTTGCCGAGCTCTCGGTCGGGCTGATGATACTGCGGATCAGCAAGCCCTTTGCTCTGGCTTTCGGGATAGCGCTGTTCGACATTCTTCCGGTGCTCGGGACGGGAGGCGTGCTGCTGCCCTGGGCGCTGATGAAGCTCGTCGGCGGGGACATCGGAAAAGCCGCCGGACTGACGGTGATCTGGGGGATAGTCTCGATTGTGAGGAACATCATCGAGCCTAAGATCGTCGGCGGTCAGGTGGGGCTTCATCCGCTGGTGACGCTGATTGCGATGTATGTCGGGACAAAGCTGTTCGGAGTCACGGGACTGTTCGCGCTTCCGATCGGACTTGCGGTCGCCTATCCGGTCTGGAAAGAGCGGAGGGACAATATCGAGCCGTCAGAGCGGGATAAAACCTCCTGACTCAGCCGCGGAGCGGATTTTCAACGCGAACGACCATCGTGTTGAGCGCGTAGTCGGTCAGCTCGATATAAATATACCGTCCGAGGTTCGTTATGTCATAGAGCCCATCGTCAAGGCTCGCTCCGATGGAATTTTCGTCGCTGACGTTGACTCCGGCGACGGCGAAGCTGTCGGCTGCCGCTATCTTCAGGAAGATATTGCCGTCCCGTTCGACAAATTCGTAAGAGACGAGCTCGGGCGGCTCGGTGTCGATGACGAGCGGATAGCTGAGCCGGGATATGCGCTCGCCGCCCGGAGCCCTGCAGGTTATCTCGACGGTGTAGAGCCCGTCGGGATAGATGTAGTAATAATTGTCGTCGGCGCGTCCGTTCCAGACCTCGAGCTGCTCCGATACGACCATGTTCGTCGTGTAGTCGAGGTAGGTTCGCGACACATTTCCGCGCTCGTATTCGTGGACGATATTGCCGTCCAGGTCGAGCACCCGGACTGTCGTGTCGGTGACATTCCTGAGAAGCCCGAAATTCAGATAGACCTTGGCGGTCGGGATATCCTCGGTCGGAGAGAAGCAGATCAGCTCCTTTGACGGCAGATCGGCTCCGCTCCGGGCGAGAGGATTTGCGCCGAGCACTATCCGGCTATCGTCGACCTCAGTCTCGCCGCCGTATTCGCGGTAGAGATAGATGCTGTCGGCGAGCCGGGTGACGCCGCTGTAGAGCTCCGCGTCAAAGACTCCGGCGCGGCTCCAGTCGCCGATAAAGGCGAGGAAGGGAATAGACGCGGTCGTATCTCCGCTCTCGTCAGAGGTCTCGCAGACTCGGATATAGCCCTCGGCGAAAAAGCCGTTCGGGAACGCTTTTCTGTATTCGCCGAGCGTCCTGCCGTCGAGCAGGACGGTCAGCCTGAAGGTTCTCGACTCCCCTGCGCCGAGCGTGAACTCATAGGGCGCGCCGTTCTCTGCGGCGGAATTGAGATTCATGCACTCGTCGCCGGGAAAGACTCTGGCGGCTGTAAAGGGACTGAACGGGCCGATAAAGCTGACGCTGTCGGAGGGGAGCTTCCCGAGCATCGCCGACAGCGGCTTTTTGCTGTCGGTATCGAGCTCCGAGTAGACAAAGCTGTCGTAGCTGTCCGAGCCGACTATGGCGTCGAGCGAGCAGAGCTTTTCGGAATCGGTCAGGTTCTCGACCGTCACGCCGAATGAAAACCAGTTCCTGTCTGTCTGACCGAGCTCGATCTTGTGACCGCCGTCCGAGGTGATAAGCAGCTCTGCGCTCAGAGCGCGTTCGAGCGACGCCGCTCCGCCGCCCTGCTTTCTCGGCGAGAGCGGAGTTCCGTCAAGCCCGGTCATGATCATGGCCGACGAAGCGAGCAGTTTTTCCGCGCGCTCGGCGCTCTCGTATTTTGTATAGCCGTCGGCTCTGAGCTTCTGCATGACGCAGACGAGCATCCCCGCGGCTCTTGCGGCTGAGATGGAGCTTCCTCCGACCGTCGAGTAGCCGCCGTCCGGGGACGCGCACTCTATCGAGTCGCCGACGACCGAGATATCCGGTTTCAGCGAAAGCTCCGGAGTCGCGCCGGACGCCGATTCGGACGAGGGAGTCGGTGTCGGACGGTACTCCGAGTAATAGCGCTCGGTCGCGGAGACCGTGACATTTTTCGTCTTGGCCTCGCGGAGGAGAGAAGCGCTTGCCGACGAGATGATTATCGCGGGTATCGGCGACTCGGAGATGTCCATTCTGACGTCGAGCGCCGTATCCGGGTCGGGCTGAGTGTCGACAATAATGACTCCGACCGCGCCGTGCAAAGCGGCGTTTCTGCATTTTTCGTTGAAGGTCAGCTCGCCGCGCTCGATCACCGCTAACTTCCCGGTAAGGTCGATCCCGTCGAAATCATTCTCGCGGCCAAGCCCAGGGACAAACTCGTAATCAAACGTCTGCACTCCGAAATAGCTTCTGAAGCTGACTCCGCCGGTCGGCAGCGGCCAGAGGTGGTTAGAATCTCCATAGGGGAGCTTCTCGTCGCCGAGCAGCAGACAGTCGGCGGAGCGGATATTCGTGACGGCGCAGCCGACCGCATAGGCGTCAGTCGATCCGGGATAGGAGATCGTGCCGGTGTCCGGACGGTCGGTCGTCGGAGCGAGCAGAGCGGCTTCGCTGTAGTAAGGGCTGACGTAGCCGATCTGACGCGAGTCTCCGGCAGCGGCTGTGACGACAACTCCGGCGGCTTTCGCGGCGTCGATCGCCGAGCCGAGCGACAGCCCTCCCGACGAGGCATCGTAAAATCCGCATGGCTCTCCGAACGCGAGATAAATAACATCAGCTCCGAGCGTGACCGCGTCCTCTATCGCGGCGATGACGTCAGCCTCTCCGGCGGTGAGAGTATTGTCGGAAAAGACCTTCATCGCGAGGATCTGAGCCTCAGGAGCGGTTCCCGGAGCGTGGTCGGGCGACGCGGAGTTCCCGGCGGCTGCGGAGATCACAGCGGTTCCGTGCTGCGCAAGACTACTGACGTCAGGGCTTTTGTCGGCGTAGTTGTAGGCGAACGGGATCTTCTCGCTGACATACAGCGACTCTGAGCAGACGGCGTTCAGCTCTGCCGAGTCGACGAACTCCTTTTTAAGCCTGCCCTCCGACGTGAGAAAGAAGCTCTCGTGCGAGGTCAAAAATCCGGTTCCGACGACGGCGATGCACATCCCCTCGCCGCTGAAGGAATAGCTGGCGGTCTCAGGCTCGTATGCTGCGGGTTCTGATTCGGACGTGAGCCCGGCGGCTTTGAATTCGGCGGCTTTACGGTATCCCGCGCGGCTCGCGGCGATGAGCGAGTATTCCGGAACCTTTACCGCGCAGCCGCCGAAAAGCTCGTATTCGCGGATGAGCTCAGCATTTCCGCAGACCTCTGAAAGGCGGTCGGGATCCTCTCCGAGCAGCGTTACATATTCGATATCGGCGGCGCTCGCGGTCAGCTCCGGAGACATGATCGTCAGGGTCAGCGCGGCTGCGGCCGCTATTGCTGAAATTTTGTTTGACATTATAAATACTCCGTTTCTGTCGGTCAGGAGCAGAGCTCCGACAGTCTGAACATCTCAACGACCGGGTTGTAGGCCTGATCGACGGCTTCTATGTAGAAAATATCGCCGTCGTACCCGCTAAGATCGAAAACGGCGGTCAGCGAGGGCTCGGAAGTGGTCTCGATTTGTCTGAACGAA
>CACXED010000210.1 GCA_902766575.1 uncultured Ruminococcus sp.
TCGACGCTAACTTTATCGCGAAAGAGCTTGATATTTTCCACAGCTTGTGATATAATATATTCTATCAGACTGGGAGGAGAAATATATGCTTTACAAATACGAAACTCACGCGCACACGAGCCAGACGAGCAAATGCTCGCGCATAACCGGCTCGGAGCTTGCGCGGTTCTATAAATCGCTCGGATATTCCGGACTTTTCGTGACCGACCACTTTTTCAACGGAAACACCACCGTTCCTCGCGAGCTCGACTGGGAGGAGAGAGTAAGACTTTTCGAGCTCGGCTACCTCGACGCCAAGGCGGAGGGCGATCGGATCGGGCTCGACGTCTTTTTCGGCTGGGAGTACTCGTGGGGAGGTAACGATTTCCTGATCTACGGACTCGGAGTTGACTGGCTTTTGGCGAATCCCGACCAGCTCTCGCTCCGACCGCGCGAGTATATGCAGAAGGTCCGCGCCGACGGAGGGCTTGTCATCCACGCTCACCCTTTCCGCGAGGCAGGCTATATCGAATCTATCAAGCTGATACCGCGCGACGTGGACGGCGTGGAGGTCATCAATTCGAGCCGACCTGAGTCGGAGAACTCTCCGGCGTTCTGGTACGCGAAGAATTATAATCTGCTGCGCTCGGCAGGCTCGGACAACCATATCGGAAAGCGCGAGCTGCTCGCCGGGGTTTATCTGCCCGAGAAAATCGCGACCTCGCAGGATTTCGTGAAGCTGCTCAAGGACGGCAGGGCTGAGATCTTCTGCGACCGTTACGACCCGGACGGAAAGAGACTTTGAGACCTGAAGGGGACTATGATTTATGAAGCACGTTGACATCTACACCGACGGCGCCTGCAAGCACAATCCCGGACCGGGCGGCTGGGGCGCGATAATCGTATATAATAATGTAGAAAAAGAGTTATCGGGCGGCGAGCCCAAGACTACCAACAACCGCATGGAGCTGCTCGGAGCGATAAACGCTCTCGAAGCCCTCAAGGAGCCCTGCGAGGTTCTGCTGACCTCCGACTCGAAATACATGATCGACTCGATACAGAAGCGCTGGGTCTACGGCTGGAGATCGCGCGGCTGGGTGAAGTCGGACAAGACGCCCGCGCTGAACCCCGATCTCTGGGAGCGGCTGCTCGGTCTGCTCGAGGTGCATAAGGTGACCTTCAACTGGGTCAAGGGTCACGCCGGACACCCTTACAACGAGCGCTGCGACGCTCTCGCCTGCGCCGAGGCTGAGCGTTACCGCACGTTTTGATCTCGTTAATGAAAAGTTTACAGTGAAATTTTCAATTTCCTATTTCAAAAAATACTGTTTTGGTATACAATAGAGTTAAACTAATACCAATTTAATAGGAAATAAATCCGGCTCCCTCCGGAGCTCCGCTTCCGGAAACCGAACCTCATTCCTATGGGAGAAAGGATGCCGTAAACGCGGCATATGGATACATTAAATTATGGAAGACAGATTTGTTTACGCTGACAACGCGGCAACGACAAAAACCTCGCCTGAGGTGCTTCAGGCAATGCTGCCCTACTTCGGCGAGGGCTACGGAAATCCCTCGAGCCTGCATCAGAAGGGCAGAGAGGCTAAAAAGGCTATAACCGAGGCCCGCGAGAAAATCGCTATGCTGCTCGGAGACAAGCCGAACGAGATCTATTTCACCTCCTGCGGCTCCGAGTCGGACAACTGGGCGATCAAGGGCGCGGCTCACGCCTGGAGCGGTCGCGGAAAGCATATCGTCTCGACCAAGATCGAGCATCACGCGGTGCTCCACTCGCTCGAAGCGCTTGAAAAGGAGGGCTTTGAGGTGACCTACCTCGACGTCGACGGCGACGGCAGAGTCACGCCCGAGCAGGTCGCTGCGGCTGTGCGCGACGACACGATCCTTGTCGAATGTATGTTCGCCAACAACGAGGTCGGAACCATCGAGCCGATCAAGGAGCTGACCGCCGCGGTCAAGGCCAAGAACCCGAAAACCCTCGTCTTCACCGACGCGGTGCAGGCGGTAGGAAACATTCCGGTCAACGTCGCTGACCTCGGAGTGGATATGCTCGCGCTGTCGGGACACAAGATCCACACGCCCAAGGGCATCGGCGTCCTCTATATCAAGACCGGAGTCCGGATCCTCAATCTCGTCGACGGCGGTGGTCAGGAGCGCGGCAAGCGCGGCGGAACCGAGAACGTCGCCTATATCGTCGGTCTCGCAAAGGCGCTCGAGACCGCGGTCGGCGGACTCGACGAGAACCGCCGGGTCGCGGCTATGCGCGACAGGCTGATCGACGGGATACTTGAAAAGATCCCCTACGCCCGTCTCAACGGCCCCCGCGAGGGCAGACTTCCCGGAAACGTCAACATCTCGTTTGAGTTTATCGAGGGCGAGAGCCTGCTGCTTCTGCTCGACATGGCTGGCATCTGCGCGTCGACCGGCTCGGCCTGCTCGTCGACGTCCCTCGAGCCGTCGCACGTCCTTGTCTCGATCGGAGTTCCGGTCGAGCTGGCTCACGGCTCGCTGAGACTTTCGATCAGCCGCGACACCACCGACGAGGACGTGGACTACATCCTCGAAAAGCTTCCGCCCATCGTTCAGCGGCTGCGCGACATGAGCCCTCTTTACGAGGAAGTCAAGAAAAATCAGAAATAATTATTAAGGAGAATAAATAAATGTACAGCGAGAAAGTTATGGATCATTTCGCTCACCCCCGCAATGTCGGTGAGATCGAGGACGCAAACGCGGTCGGCGAGGTCGGCAACGCGGTCTGCGGCGATATCATGAAGATGTATATGAAGATAAACGACGATCAGGTCATCGAGGACGTCAAGTTCAAGACCTTCGGCTGCGGAGCGGCTATCGCGACCTCGTCGATGGCGACCGAGCTCATCAAGGGCAAAACGGTCGACGAAGCGCTCAAGCTCACCAACAAGGCGGTCGTCGAGGCGCTCGACGGACTTCCGCCTCAGAAGATCCACTGCTCGGTGCTCGCAGAGGAAGCGGTCAAGGCGGCTATCGCCAACTACTACGACAAAAAGGGCATCAAGCACGATCTCCTCAAGGACTGCGACGGCCACTGTGCTACCTGCCAGAAGCAGCACTGATCGGAAATCGGACGCTTTGAACATTTTGTGACCGGAGACTTCGGGTCTCCCGATCAGGCGGACTCCCCGGCAAAAAAAGCCGGGGAGTTTTTCTGTTATTCACACAAACTTCACCTGCGGTTTGCGTGCGTGAACAAATCTGCGGTCAAAGTTTACCTGAAGCACAAAAATCGTAACTGATACAGGCTAAAATAACAAATACAGGCAAAAATATCAGACTCTGCGGTGAATTTGTGCAGATTGTATAGGTGTAGAAAATTCAGCTCGAAATTTGGGCAATATGCTCAATAAAACAGCCGAACTGCGGTTGAAAAGAGGCGCTCGGAACGCTGCAAAACAGGTAAATATAAATTACAATAATGGTGAGATAAACGTTTGGAATCCAAAAAAGCCGAAATAAGCGATATTATCAGCCATAAGAAAGTGAATATAAATTACAAGCACTGTCAATAATCGTCCGCTCCGGGCTGACATTTTCCGCGGGACGGCGAAAGGTGAATTGTGAACGCGCGGCAGTCGGGTCGGACACGGCTTTTGACCGGCGCGGGCTAAACGGCAGATAAAAATGCCACTCTTGACTTTTTTGTTGTGATATGATATTATATTTGTATGAAAAAATCGACGGAACATATGGCAGTTTGTACGCTGCATCCGGGCAAAGCTGCTTTTTTTACGCCGCCGATTGGCTCATCGCCCCGAGGCGCGACCGAGGCGAACGTCCGCATCTGCGCCACACCTGCGGACGAAACGCACAAGGGACGCGCGCGAAAGGGTATAAAAGCTACTCTGTTCCCTTCAAAGTAAAATTCTTGGCAGGAGGAAAGGTTAATGAAAAAAACGAAATCGACAAGATTGCTTGCTTGTTTTTTATCATTGACAATGCTTGGGACAGCGCTCGGCGTAGGAACCTCGGCGGCAGACGATAAGACTGCCGACGAGAACAGCTCCACGGTCAGCTATAACATAGCCGACATTCAGGATCTGCTCAACGCGGAAACCTACAGCGATTACGCCGAACGAAACGCAAATGTCCCGAGAGGAAAGTCAGAGATAAAAATCAACGCGGCAGATTACAACAAAGAAAAAACCGACGCTAAGGTCGAAGTCGTCAAGAACTACAACGGTTCAACCGGCGACGCGCTCCTTACGCCGGCAGATGGGTCGGTCACATGGAACTTCTCGGTTCCCTCGACCGCAAAGTACGCGATCAAGATCGAGTACACCTTCCCGACGGACGGTAAGTCGACGGCGATAGAGCGCAAGCTCCGCATCGACGACAGCTATCCGTTCAAGGGCGCGAGATATCTGTCTCTTACAAAAGTGTGGCACGACGAATACAGCACCGATGAAAACGGTAATGTATGCTTCAAAAGCGATATCAACGGAAACGATATAAAGACTCAGAAGTATCTCGTTCCCGAGTGGAGATCCTACACAGCCTGCGACTCCACCGGCTATGATATTGATCCTTATGAGTTCGTTATCGAAAAGGGCGAGCACACTCTCACGCTCGAAGCATCGCGCGAGATACTCGTCGTCAAGTCGATAACCCTCGTTCCCTATGAGGATCTTCCTTCTTATGAGGAATACCTCGCGAGCCACGGCGGCGCTCAGGCGGCAACCGGCGCCGAGAAGATCGTGATCCAGGCGGAGTACACGGATGCAACCTCCGACAGAACGATCTATCCTCAGAACGACAGAACCTCCGCGCTGACTCAGCCGCAGAGCCCGTCGCTCTCAAGGCTCAACAGCATCGGAAGCACCAAGTGGCAGACGGTCGGACAGTGGGTTGAATATTCCTTCACCTGCGCCAAGACCGGTATGTACGAGATAGTGCCTCGCTACAAGCAGTCTGACCTTTCCGGTATGTACA
>CACXED010000211.1 GCA_902766575.1 uncultured Ruminococcus sp.
GATTAAAATTTCGAAGATAACGATTAACAAAGCGTTTACTTCTTGATAAGATTATAGCACATAATAACCAGAATGTCAAGCGTTTTTGAAAAAAATATTATAATTTTGTCAACCATGTCTGAACAGAGCAACGGCTCGGGAGATCAGCAGCATCCAGCCGAAGATCTTTCTCACTGCTTCCGGGTCGGCAGACCTCGCCGTCAGGCTCCCGAGCACCGCTCCGACCGCTCCGAAGAACGTGAGAAAGGCTATCAGCCGGAAATTCAGCCTCCGCTTTGCCATGTGGACGAGCATCGCCGCTCCCGACGAAAACAGAAAGTAGACAAGATTTATTCCCTGAGCCTCGAGCTGACCGATCCCCTCGGCGAGGACGAGCCAGATCACCAGCAGCCCTCCTCCGCCTACGCCGAGCCCCGAGAGCACCGAGACCGCAAAGCCTACAATAAAATCAAGCATAAAATACCATCATTTCAGAAAACATATCCCCGCCCAGATCACCATCGCGGCGAAGATGCTTTTCAGCCACTTAACGTCGAGCCGGTCGAGCAGAAGCGCTCCGAAGGCTCCTCCGAGCATCCCCGGCAGAAGCCATTTCGCGGCAGAGCTGACCGGAGCTCTGTAAAAAAACGCCGAGATCGCCGAAAGCGGCAGTATGACCGCGATGACCGTCGCGAAACGGTCGCGCTGATCTATGCCGCAGATCCCAAGCGCGAAAACAAGGATTATCCCGCCGCCTGTCCCGAGAAAGCCGTTCACAAAGCCCGCGGCGAGTCCGGCGGCTGCGAGCAGGAGAAGTTTATAATTTTTTTTCAACATTTTTATACTGCGGGACAAATTTCGGGTTGAAATTTTTCCCGGAATGTGTTATAATATAGTTATATATTTCTGCGACGATTATTTTGTCCGCAAAGGACCGATTACATACAGACAAGGATTCTCAAATGGCTCAGACTAACAAAAAAAGCGCTCAGAAAAAGCCGTCCTCTCAAAAGACGGGGAAAACGGCTCAGACAAAAAAGAAGAAGTCCCCGGCAGGCTCAAGACCCGCAGCGGGCGCGTCAGGCAAAAAGCAGGACAGAGGCGGAGATCCGTCGATGATGCGGCACCAGCTCGCGCCGTATATACTCGGGCTGATCGCGGTATTTCTCGTGATCTGCTTTCTCGTGTCGGACTCGACCGGGTTCATCGGCGGCTCGCTGAAAAAGCTGCTGTTCGGACTGTTTTCGACGGCGGCGTGGGCTGTCCCGGCGCTGCTCGTCAATCTCGGCATATTCTGGAAGCGAGACGTCGCCGCCGGGTCGCTCAGATATAAGATCACATTTTCAAGCATAGTTCTCATCCTCATTTCGGTGCTGATCCACGCTTTCACGCGCAGCTTGGAGAGCTTCGGCGTCAAGGCGCTCTGGACTGCCGGCATCGAATGTCAGGGCGGAGGAGTCATCGGCGGGCTTATCGGAAATGTTTTGCTGCGCGGCTTCGGCTTTGCGGGGACGCTGATGCTGACCATCGCGCTGATACTGCTTTTCGGAATATTCCTTTTCGGAATGACGCCGCATATGTTCGCGATCTATATCGCCGAGGGCATACGCGAGTGGCGCTCGGGCTTCAGAGATCAGATGGAGGCGTCGAAAATTCAGCGCGAGCAGATGCAGATCGAATACGATCAGCGCCGTATCGCCGAACGTCAGGCAGCGCTCCGTATGCGCGAGCAGCAGCTCAGACAGCGGGTGGCTCAGAATCCCGCTCCCGCTAACCCTCCAAAGCGCCGCCGGACGGTAAACGACGCGCTGACCGACGATTACGATACTCAGCCGTCAAGACCTGAGCCTCAGCCCGATACGGGAGCCGCGATCGACCTCGAGGCGCTCAATTTGCAGACCGAAAACGAGACACATCCGGCTCAGCCCGAGTCTCCGACAATCATTCAGACCGAAGCCCCGGATCCGGACGTCGTGGAGTCCGACGCTCCGCCCTTTGCCGCGGATAAGGCTCCCGATCCCGAGCCGGAAGCCGTCGCGTCCGAGCCGGAGGAGAAGAAGGAAGCCGAGCCAAAGCTCTCGTTCTTCCGGCGCGACAAGGTCAAAAGACCTCAGCCGGAGGAGGACGAAAGCATCGACCTCACAAAGATCTTCGCCGAGCCGGAAACGCCGGATCAGCCTGTACAGACTCCCGCTCCGACCGTCGAGCCGGACGCCGATATCCCAACCTCCGCCGAGATCGACCTCGTGATCGAAAAGAGCCGTCTCAGTCCCGAGCCTATGCCCGAGCCTGTGATCGACGACGACGATGAGCCCGAGACTCCGAACGAGCCCGCGGCGACCGAAAAGGCTCAGAACGCGGCCAAGCCCGAAGCGAAAGCGGAGCTCGAGACCCTCAAGCCCGAAATGACGGTCGAATACCGCTTCCCGCCGGTCTCGCTGCTCTCCTACGACCCGTCGCCGAAGAATGCCGATATCTCAGGCGAGATACAGCAGACCGCAATAAAGCTCGTCGAGACGCTCAAGTCCTTCAACGTCAAGACCAAAATAATCAACGTTTCCCGCGGCCCGACAGTCACCCGCTACGAGCTTCAGCCCGAGGTCGGTACCAAGGTGCGCTCGATACTCAATCTCGTCGACGACATCGCACTTCACCTCGCGACCTCCGGAGTGCGCATCGAAGCGCCGATCCCCGGCAAGGAGGCTGTCGGAATCGAGGTGCCGAACAAGACGCAGTCGACCGTCTACATCCGCGATCTGATCGAGGACGACGGCTTCAGGAACTCCCAGTCCAAGGTCACGACCTGCCTCGGCGAGGACGTCGGCGGAAATCCGGTCTACCTCGACGTTGCGAAAATGCCGCACCTGCTGATAGCCGGAACCACCGGCTCGGGTAAATCGGTCTGCATCAACAGCCTGATCATTTCAATATTATATAAGGCTCGCCCGGACGAGGTCAAGTTCATACTCATCGACCCGAAAAAGGTCGAGCTGAACCCCTACAACGGTATACCGCATCTGCTCGTCCCGGTCGTCTCCGACCCGAAAAAGGCCGCCGGCTCGCTCCACTGGGCAGTCACAGAGATGGAGCGGCGATACGAGCTCATCGAGGGCGCGAACGTCAGAAACCTCAAGGGCTACAACAAGTCGATCGAGAACGATCCGACCGCCGAAAAGCTCCCGCTCATCGTGATCGTGATCGACGAGCTCGCCGACCTCATGATGATGGCCAAGGACGACGTCGAGGACTCGATAATCCGTATCGCACAGAAAGCGCGCGCCGCCGGAATACATCTGATAATCGGTACTCAGCGCCCGTCGGTCGACGTCATCACCGGACTTATCAAGGCTAACGTGCCGTCGAGAATCGCGTTCACGACCATGTCGCAGGTCGACTCGCGCACGATCATCGACACCGCCGGAGCAGAGAAGCTCATCGGACGCGGCGATATGCTCTACGCGCCGATCGGAGCCATGAAGCCGACGCGAGTGCAGGGCAGCTTTGTCTCGGACGACGAGGTGGAGTCGATAACGACCTTCATCAAGCAGAACTACGGCGTGCGCGACTACGATCAGTCGGTCATGGACTCGATAGAGCGCGAGGCTCAGCTCTGCGGAAACAAAAAAGCCACCGTCCTCGGCGACGGAGACGAGGAGGCCAACGACGGCGATCCGATGCTCAAGCCCGCTATTCAGCTGGCGGTCGAGTCGGGAAAGATCTCCACGTCGCTGATTCAGCGCCGTCTCCAGCTCGGCTACGGACGCGCGGCAAAGCTCATCGACACGATGGAGGATATGGGCATAGTCGGCCCTCCGCAGGGACAGAAGCCCCGCGACGTGCTGATCTCAAAGCAGGAATACATGGAGATGGAGCTCAGACGCGGAGACTGAATAGTCAGGGAA
>CACXED010000212.1 GCA_902766575.1 uncultured Ruminococcus sp.
AGAGCTGCCTTTGCTTTGAGTTCAGCCTGTCCCGCACTCCCGCAATGAGCTTTGCCGGGTAGGGAGTCGAGGCTGTCGCGAGGATAACGAGCAGTATCGCGTTTGAGCCGAGCAGATATATGCTCGTCGGATCGGCGAGAGCGCCGCCCGCTCCGAACATCGCTCCGATATAGGAGAAAATCCTTGAAACGTCCTCGATTGCGAAGATGACCCAGCTCACGACGACCGCGAAAAGGGTATAGATATGTCCGAGCGCTGGGTGAGCCTTGAGCGGTTTCAACAAAAAGAGCTTCTCGATTATCAGCAGAACGCCGAAAAATGCTCCCCAGAGAACGAAATTCCAGCTCGCGCCGTGCCAGAGACCGGTCAGGAGCCAGACGATCGCGATATTGCGGATCTGCTTTGCCAGCCCTTTCCGGTTGCCGCCGAGCGGAATGTAGACGTAATCGCGGAACCACGTTCCGAGCGAAATGTGCCATCTGCGCCAGAACTCGGTGACGCTTTTTGACATATACGGGTAGTCAAAATTCTCCAAAAATCTGAAGCCGAGCATATGCCCGAGACCTATCGCCATATCCGAATAGCCCGAGAAATCGAAGTAGATCTGGAACGTGAACGCCAGTATCCCTATCCACGCCGAAAGCACCGGCAGCCCGGTCAGATCTCCGCCCGAGACGCTGTCCCAGATCAGTCCGGCCGAGTTTGCGAGGAGCACCTTTTTCCCGAGCCCGACGACAAATCGCCTGACTCCGAGCGCGAAGCCGTCAAAGCTGTGGACCCGGTGCCTGAGCTGCTCGGCGACTGTCTTGTACTGGACGATGGGACCGGCGATCAGCTGCGGAAAGAGCGCGACATAGGCTCCGAAGTCGATGATATTGCGCTGCGGCTCGGCGTCGCCGCGGTAGATGTCGATCGTGTAGGACATCGTCTGGAAGGTGTAGAACGAAATTCCGATCGGCAGCGGCAGATCGGGAACTGTCAGCGCAAGTCCGAACAGCGAGTTGATATTGCCGACCAAAAAGCCCGCGTACTTGAAAAATCCGAGCAGTGAAAGGTTTATCACCGCCGAGGACGCGATAGTCAGCTTAGCTGCGGTCAGCCTGCCCTCGCGCCTGAATTTCGCGGCGAGCAGACCGTGAATATAGTCTACAAGCGTTGAAAAGAGCATCAGCACGACGTAGATCGGCTCGCCCCAGGCGTAGAAAATCAGGCTCAGAATGAACAGCAGCAGATTTTTCAGCTTTGCGGGGCAGAGAAAGTAGAGTATCAGCGCCGCCGGAAGAAATCTGTAGAGAAAGAGCAGACTGCTGAATACCATTTATTTCTTACCGATGTATTCCTCGATGATCGAGACCGCCTTGAGATTCGAATTCAGCGCGTTTGTGTAATTAGTGCTGTCGTCGGCGTTCTGGTCGACCGGACCGGTGATGATCAGCGCGACGAAATCGCCGTTCTGATAGATCTGAGCCGCCTTGGTTTTCTGGACGTTCTGCGGGTACTGGCGCTCGGCGTTGAAGTCGAACTCCATATAGTCGTCGAAAGCCGCTTTCACGTCTGAGGAGTGACCCTCGGAGGCTTTTACAAGGATAAAGCGGTCGTTGTCGTTTCCGATCTCGGCCATCTCGCCGAAGTAATCGGCGACCCACTCGGCCTTGACGCCGAACATCGCGTCGAGCACCTCCGAGTCGATCTCAAGGCTTGCGCGGTAATCCTCGCCGAGCCCCGATTTGACGGCCTTTCCGATGTCGGCGACGGTGGAATATGCCTTTGTGGACTCCTCGGCAGGAGCTTTTCCGTCTCCACAGGAGGTAAGCGCTGCGGCTGCGACGGCCGCGGAAATCAGCAGTATCGTGAGCTTTTTGAACATCAGTGATTCTCCTTAATATATTTTTCAACTATGCCGTGTAGCTCGGGCAGCTTCTTCTCGATGTCGAAAAGCAGCGTGACCTGAGCGCGCGCACGGACGAGATTGTGCTCGGGGTAATCAATTTTGAAATAGGTGTCGCCGTTCAGATAGTCGCCGAGGAAGCGCATCGCCTGCTCGTAGGTCAGGAGCAGCGCGCCCTCGGGAAGCAGAGACAGCTCGCAGGAGTTCAGCGCTCCATTAGTTCCCTCGAGGAAGCCGAGGGTGAACTCGTCGAAAAGCGCAGTGTCGAGCGCGATTTTGGAGACGTCAGGCTCATCCTCGGCGGCGGTAGAAGCGCCGAAGCGGATCGCGTCTCCGAAGTCGTAGAGCACCGAGCCGGGCATCACCGTATCGAGGTCGATGACGCAGAGCCCCTCCTCGGTGTCCTTGTCCATCAGAATGTTGTTGAGCTTGGTGTCGTTGTGCGTGACGCGGAGCGGCATTTCGCCGGAGGCTATCGCGTCGGTCGCTATGTGAGCGAGCTTTTCACGCGAGAGGAGCGCGTCGATCAGTTCCTTTGATTCGGAGAGACGCTCGGGGAGCCGGCAGTTTTCGACCGCTTTTCTGAAATCCTCAAAACGGCTCGGAGTGTTGTGGAAGTTCGGGATCGTCTCGGCGAGAGTTTCGGCGGGGTAATCGGCGAGCATCGACTGGAAGCGTCCGAACGCCTTTCCCGCCTTGTAAAAGAGCCCCGGCTTGGTTATCGACTGGTAGGATATCGCGTCGATATAGACATACATTCTCCAGTATTTGCCGTCCTCGTCGACGAAATAATGTCTGCCGTCGCGGGCGTCGATGAAATTCATCGTCTCGCGCAGAGGGTCGGCTCCGGCAGGAAGCTTGGAGCGCAGATGCTCGCAGACGCCTATGATGTTGTTCATCAGCGCGTCGGGATCGTGAAAGACGTTGACGTTGATGTTCTGGAGAATATATTTCCGCTCTCCGATACGGACGCGATAGGTGCGGTTGATATTTCCGGCGGTGAGCTGTTTTATCTCAGAGGGCTCGCCGTCGATTTTGAAACGGGAGATGATTTCTGTGATTTCCATAGCTTTTCTTCCTTAATAAATATTAAATAAATCTCAGTATCAGCTCGGCGGCGAGCACCGAGCCGCAGGCGGACAGCGCTACGGTCAGCAGCGGCTTTCCGAAATACGCGACTGCGACGGCGACCGCAAATCCCACCGCTGCCGACAGCACGCTCGAGGTCGAGTAGAATATCGCCGGGATCGTCATCGCTGACAGAACCGCATAGGGCACATAATAGATGAAGGATTTTACGAAGGTCGACGAGATCTTCCCCTTGACGAGCGCCATCGGGATCATTCGGATAAGGTAGGTCACGCCCGCCATAACGAGTATGTATTTGATGTAATCATTCATCGTCGGCGTCCTCCGTCACAACAGGGAATAAAAGCGCTCCGGCGGTCGCCGCGATGAGCGTGCAGATGATGATCGAAAATCCGTCCGAAATGAACGAAAATACCGGAACAAAGCGTATCAGACAGGAAAGTCCGACCGCGATGCCTATCACCGCGAGGAGCTTCGGCCGCTTTTTGGCGGGCGGGACGACTATCGCGATGAACATTCCGTAAAGCGCGATTCCGAGCGCGTTGCGGAGTATCTCGGGCAGGAGATTCCCGGCGAGAGTGCCGAGCGCCGTTCCGGCTGCCCAGCCTATGTAGGGGATCATGATCAGCCCGTACATATACCTCGGGCTGACGTCGCCTTTCTGAGATGAAGCCACGGCGAAGATCTCGTCGGTGATGCCGAACGAGACTGCCAGTCGGTGAAAGAGATTGAACTCGCCGTCGAGCTTCTGCGAGAGCGAGAGGCTCATCAGCGCGTAGCGCAGATTGATGACGAGCTGGGTCAGAGCCATCTCCGCAAGCCCGCCGCCCGCGTGGATTATCCCGATCCCGGCAAGCTGTCCCGCCGAGGTCAGATTTGTCATTGAGATGAGCAGCGTGTAGCCGAACGGTATTCCGTAGCTCGCCGCCATGATTCCAAAGGTGAACGAAACCGACAGATATCCGAGTCCGATCGGAATACCGTCGCGGAGTCCTGTCAGAAATTTGCTGTCAGATGCCATAAATTACTATAAGCCTTTTCCTTTGCCGTTAAAATCAATGTAAGCAGAGAATATTATATCACAATATACTGCGGATTTCAACCTTTTTGAAAAATAAAATAAAAATTGCGAAAAAGTATTTACAAAACGGATATTATGTGGTATAATAGTATTCGTATGAATACCGGAGGCAAAGTCCTCGGATCTCACCGACCGTTCGCCTTGCTTCTCGGAATAGTATAATTTATTTTTTGAAAGGTGAAACACCATGATTGAGAAAGAAGTCAAACAGCAGATCATTGCGGAGAACAGACTCAGCGACAACGACACCGGCTCGCCCGAGGTTCAGATCGCCATCCTGACCAGCCGCATCAACACCCTCAACGAGCACCTCAAGAACAACCCCAAGGATCATCACAGCCGCCGCGGACTCCTTAAGATGGTCGGTCACAGAAGAAATCTTCTCGCGTACCTCCAGAAGAAGGACATCAACCGCTACCGCGCTATCGTTGAAAAGCTCGGCCTGAGAAAGTAATTCTGCCGTAAGGCTCCGCTTCGGACGGTTTCATACGCCGTCTGGAGCGCCGGTTTTATCCGGAAGAAGCCCTCGCTTCATGGGTCAGCATTTACAGATATCCCCGAGCGCTCGGAGACGTCTGTAAGTGCTAAGCCAAAAGCCTGCGTTTCTTCCGGTCAGCAAATCAGCACAAAATTATAGGAGGAACGCAAATGTTCGAAAATTACAAGGTATTCAATTACACCTTTGCCGGACGTCCGCTCGTCATCGAGACCGGAAAGGTCGCAGGACTCGCAAACGGCTCCTGTCTCGTCCGCTACGGCGACACCGTCATCCTCGCCTGCGCTACCGCCTCTCCCAAGCCCCGCGACGGCATAGATTTCCTGCCTCTCTCGGTCGACTTTGAGGAGAAAATGTACGCAGTCGGAAAGATCCCCGGCGGATATCTCAAGCGCGAGGGCAAGCCCTCCGAAAAGGCTATCCTGACCTCCCGCGTCATCGACCGCCCGATCCGTCCGCTTTTCCCCAAGGACCTCAGAAACGACGTCAACATCTCGCTGACCGTACTCTCGGTCGACAACGACTGCTCGCCTGAGATCGCGGCTATGATCGGCGCGTCGATCTCGCTTTCGATCTCGGATATCCCGTGGAACGGCCCGATCGGCGGCGTGTTCATGGGGCTTGTCGACGGCGAGTACGTCATCAATCCCGACGCTGAACAGCGCGCGCACAGCGACCTGCAGCTCACCGTCGCGGCTACCTCCAAAAAGGTCGTCATGATCGAGGCCGGCGCAAATCAGGTCTCCGACGCCCAGATGTTCGAGGCTATCATGATCGCCCACGAGGAGATCAAGCGCCTTATCAAATTCATCGACTCCATAGTCGCCGAGATCGGCAAGCCCAAGTTCACCTATGAGTCGGGCGAGCTTGACCACGATATGTTCGAAAAGATCTTCGCTTTCTGCGAAAAGGACGTCATGAACGCTCTCGACACCGACGACAAGAACGTCCGCGACGAGCGTATGCTCCCGATTCAGGACGCTATTATGGCTACCTTCGGCGAGGAGTATCCAGATCTCGAGGTCGTTTACCCCGAGCTTATCTATAAGATTCAGAAGAAGATCGTCCGCCGCTGGCTGCTCGAGGATCACAAGCGCGTCGACGGCAGACGTATGGATCAGATCCGTCCGCTCGCGGCTGAGGTCGGCTTCCTGCCGAGAACTCACGGCTCGGCGCTCTTTACCCGCGGTCAGACTCAGGTCATGACGATAGCAACTCTCGGACCCATCTCCGACGCTCAGATGCTCGACGGCATCGACGAGGAGGAGTCGAAGCGCTATATGCACCACTACAATATGCCCGGCTACTCAACCGGGGAGGCTAAGGCTTCCCGCGGAGCAGGCAGACGCGAGATCGGTCACGGCGCACTCGCCGAGCGTTCGCTCGTTCCGGTGCTCCCGTCGGTCGAGGAGTTCCCCTACGCGATCAGACTTGTCTCCGAGGTCGTATCCTCGAACGGCTCGACTTCTCAGGCATCGGTCTGCGGCTCGACGCTCGCTCTGATGGACGCCGGAGTTCCGATCAAGGCTCCGGTCGCCGGAATCTCCTGCGGTCTCATCACCGCCGAGGACGGCACATGGACGACCATGATTGACATTCAGGGTCTCGAGGACTTCTACGGCGATATGGACTTCAAGGTCGCCGGAACTCACAAGGGCATCACCTCGATTCAGATGGACCTCAAGATCGACGGACTCACTCCCGAAATCATCAAGGAAGCCCTCGCAGTCACCCATAAGGGACGCGACTATATCATCGACGAGATTCTGCTCAAGGCAATCCCCGAGGCTCGTCCCGAGGTTTCCAAGTACGCTCCCAAAATGCTCACGATGAAGATCAACACCGAGAAGATCCGCGACGTCATCGGCACCGGAGGAAAGGTCATCCAGAAGATCACCGCAGACACCGGCGCGAAGATCGACATCGAGGAGACCGGAGACATCTTCATCTCGGCTGTCAACGCCGACGCAGCTTACGCCGCAAAGAAGATCATCGAGGGCATCGTCTTTGAGCCGATCCCCGGCGAGATCTACGACGGCAGAGTCACCCGCATAATCCCGATCGGCGCGTTCGTCGAGATCGCTCCCGGCAAGGAGGGACTCGTGCATATCTCCAAGCTCGAGAACCGCCGCGTCGAGAAGGTCGAGGACGTCTGCGAGGTCGGCGACGAAATGCGCGTCAAGTTCCTCGGAACCGACGAAAAGGGCAGACTCAACCTCTCCCGCAAGGACGCTTTCCTGAACTGAACAGAGATGCGGGGATCGCTTGCGATCCCCGTTTTTAATGAAAGGCGGTCAAGGATTGAACAACAACCCGAACAATCAGCGAAAAGACCCGGACTATTTCATTGACCCGCGCTGGCCGGATCCGAACGGCGCTCAGGGCGCACGGAATAATCAGAATCGGCAGACTAAAGGACAGCCCCGTCAGAATCAGCCTCGGACAAATCGGACTCAGCCGAATAATCAGCCGCCGAGAAACACTCAGCCGCGCCGTCAGACACAGAGCGCTCAGACCCAAAGACCGCCGCAGCGTCAGAATTATCCTCCGCAGCAGAGACAGTCCTATCAGGACACCTACGATCAGTTCCCGCCGGTAAAGCATCGCTCGCGTCAGGCGGCGAGAAAGGCAGCCGGGCTGATCGTCCTGACTGTGATAGTGCTCGTCATGCTGCTCGTTTCGGTCATGATCTTCATCACCCGCTGCGTCTCAGGCGAGATAAGCGAAAAGCCCGAAACCGATCCGCCCGTCACGACGCCGGAGGTCATAACTACCGAGCCGCCCGATACCGATCCGGTCACGACCGCGCCCGAGACGACCTCGCTCGACGAGAACTATACATATAAGACGATGACGCTCGACGATCTGCACTCGGGCTATCAGATCTTAGTGAACTATCAGAACGCCTTTGTTTTCGACAGCAGCAAGTTTGTGATCAAGCCTTTCTACGGCAACAAGAATCTGTCGTACAAGGTGCGCGACACGCTCGTTTCGTTTGATAAAACCGCGCTCTCATGGTTCAACGAGATGATGGCGGCGTTTGAAGCCGACACCGACCGGCACGATATACTCGTAAACAGCTCCTACCGAACCTACGACGAGCAGGATCAGATCTATCAGATCAAGGTCGATCAGTACAGCGAGGAATATGCGTCGATGTTCGTCGCGATGCCGGGCTTCAGCGAGCATCACACCGGGCTCGCGGTCGACCTGACCATCTACACCGACGAGAAGGAGTCCAAGACCTTCGAGGACAACACCGACTATATCGACTGGATGAGCGAGAACGCGCACAGATTCGGCTTTATCCTGCGATATCCGTCCGAAAAGACCGATATCACCAAGATCGGCTACGAAAACTGGCATTACCGCTATGTCGGCAAGCCCCACGCCTACTATATGAAGGTGAACAACCTCTGCCTTGAGGAATACATCGAGGCGCTGCGGAGCTTCACGTTCGACGGTAAGCACCTGAATATGACCGACGACGAGGGACAGAAGTGGGAGATCTACTTCGTTCCCGCGACCTCCGAGACGACCGAGGTTCCTGTTCCGAAGAACTACGAATACGAGGTCTCGGGCAACAACGTCGACGGATTTATCGTCACGATCAAAAAGTAATAAAAACGCAGACGGAGCGATCCGTCTGCGTTTTCTCATTCAATTGTAAATTCCGC
>CACXED010000213.1 GCA_902766575.1 uncultured Ruminococcus sp.
GAAAAGGACACCCGCGGAGAGAAGCAGAAGCTCAAGAAGCAGAACAACCGCGACTATCAGTCCCAGCGCGAAAAAGAGCGCGTCGCAATGGAGAAGATGCGCAAGCAGGGCGTCGAGCGCGCCAAGAAGCAGCCGCTCCAGATCACCGTTCCCGAGGAGATCAGCGTCGGCGAGCTGGCGTCGCGTCTCAAGATGACCGCCGGAGAGGTTATAAAGAAGCTGATGGGGCTCGGCGTTATGGCTACCGTCAACCAGACGATCGACTTTGACACCGCGTATCTCGTCGCCGACGAGCTCGGCGCAAAGGTCACGCGCGAGGTGGTCGTGACTATCGAGGATAAGCTCTTTGACGAGTCGGAGGACAGCGCCGAGGATCTCGCTCCGAGAGCTCCGGTCGTCTGCGTCATGGGACACGTCGACCACGGAAAGACCTCGCTGCTCGACGCGATCCGTCACACCAACGTAACCGCCGGAGAAGCGGGAGGAATCACTCAGGCTATCGGCGCGTACCGGGTCAGAGTTCACGACCGCGACATCACCTTCCTCGACACTCCCGGACACGAGGCGTTCACCGCAATGCGCGCCCGCGGAGCAAAGTCGACCGATATCGCAATCCTCGTCGTCGCGGCCGACGACGGAATCATGCCGCAGACCGTAGAGGCTATCAACCACGCAAAGGCGGCGGGCATCGACATCGTCGTCGCTATAAACAAGATGGATAAGCCGGGCGCAAATCCCGACAACGTCAAGCAGGAGCTGACCAAATACGAGCTCGTACCCGAGGAATGGGGCGGAGACGTCATCTGCGTGCCGGTCTCGGCGATAACCAAGCAGGGCATAGACGATCTGCTCGAGAGCGTGCTTCTCGTCGCCGACATGAAGGAGCTCAAGGCGAACCCGAACCGCCGCGCAAAGGGACTCGTGCTCGAAGCAAGGCTTGACAAGGGACGCGGACCGGTCGCGACGGTGCTCGTCCAGAACGGCACGCTGAACGCCGGAGACATCGTGATCGCGGGAACGGCTGTCGGACGCGTCCGCGCAATGACCGACGACAAGGGACGCGCAGTCAAGTCGGCCGGCCCGTCCGTTCCGGTGGAGATCATCGGACTTGCGGAGGTTCCCGAGTCGGGCGACGAGTTCGCGGCGGTCGAGGACGAGCGCATGGCGCGCGAGCTCGCCGAGCAGCGCCGCACCAAGACCAAGGAGGAGCAGTTCAAGGCGAACTCCAAGGTCAGCCTCGACGCGCTGTTCGACCAGATTTCGGAGGGCGTCAAGGATCTGAACATCATCGTCAAGGCGGACGTCGGCGGCTCGGCCGAGGCGGTCAAGCAGTCGCTGCAGAAGCTGACGAACGAGGAAGTCCGGGTGAACATCATCCACACCGGAGTCGGCGGCATAACCGAGGGCGACGTAATGCTCGCGGCAGCGTCGAACGCGCTGATCGTCGGCTTCAACGTCAGACCTGACAAGAGCGCGCTGGATTCCGCCGAGCGTCAGAACGTCGAGATCCGCACCTACCGCATAATCTACGAGTGCATCGAGGAGATCGAAGCGGCGATGAAGGGTATGCTCGCGCCGAAGTTCAAGGAAACGCTGCTCGGACACGCGCAGGTTCGTCAGACGATACACGTTCCGAACGTCGGAACGGTCGCAGGCTCCTACGTTCAGGACGGCAAGGTCACGAGGAACGCTCAGATCCGCGTAGTCCGCGACGGCGTAGTGATTTTCGAGGACAGAATCTCGTCTCTCAAGCGCTTCAAGGACGACGCCCGCGAGGTCGCGCAGGGCTTTGAGTGCGGTATCGGTCTCGAGCGCTTCAACGACATCAAGGAGGGCGACATCCTCGAAGCCTACGTCATGGACGAAGTCAAACCGGTATAGGCGGGGAGCCCCCGCGGGCAAAGTCAAGGCTTGTCTCTGCGCCGCCGGCGGCGAGCCGCCGCTCCCATAGTCAAGGTTTGTTACTGCGCCGCCGGCAGTCAGCGGCTCATCAAACAACCATCTTCGCAGAAGTGACAGAAGTAGGATAACAGCGCACCTGATTCACATGGAGCAGAAAAGAACAAATCGCAGAAAGTTCAGCTGCAATTCCCTTGAAGCAGTAAAGAGCGGCAAGCACAGCACGCCCACATAGCGTTTGCAAGGTGAGGGGAGCCACGAGGGGGGAGGGGATTACTTTGGGCGGGCGGAGTGCCTCCGCACCCAAAGTCAGGGTTAGTGACTGCGCCGCCGTTAGTCTTAGTCACATCAAACATACAGCGTCGCAGAAGTGACATTTGAACATCAGAGAATAAATTTAGAACAATATAATAAGCAAAGGAGTATAAGCCCTTGATAATACAACTTGAAGACGCAAAATATAAACTCACGAATATGCGCGCGGACATCGCCGAGCTTGCCTCCGCGCTCAGAATAGACCAGCTCAAGGCTGAAATCGCCGAGGACGAAAAGACCACCACCGATCCCGAATTCTGGAACGACGCCGAGAACTCGAGCCGCGTGCTCCAGAAGATCAAGCAGAAGAAGGATCGCGTCGCCGGCTGGGAAGCTCTCCGCGATAAGTTAGAGGACGCTATCGTCCTCGCCGAGATGGGCATCGAGGAAAACGACGAGTCGGTCGTCCACGAGGTCGAAAGCGAGCTCCGCGACATCGAAAAGGAGGAGGAGCGTCAGCGCATCGAGGTGCTCCTCTCCGGCGAGTACGACCGGAACAACGCTATCGTCTCCTTCCATCCCGGAGCGGGCGGAACCGAGGCTCAGGACTGGGCGCTGATGCTCTACCGTATGTATACCCGCTGGGGCGAGAAGCACGGCTATAACGTCAAGCTGGTCGACTGGCTCGACGGCGAGGAAGCGGGCATCAAGAGCGCGACCATCATGGTCAGCGGCACCAACGCCTACGGCTATCTCAAGAGCGAGGCGGGCGTTCACCGTCTCGTCCGCGTATCGCCCTTTGACGCTTCGGGACGCAGACACACGTCCTTCGCGTCGGTGGAGGTCATGCCCGAGTTCGAGGACGACGGCAAGATCGAAATCCGCGACGAGGATCTCGAGATAACGGCTCACCGTTCCTCCGGAGCGGGCGGTCAGCACATCAACAAGACCGACTCGGCGATCCGCATCACCCACATCCCGACCGGAATCGTTGTCGGCTGTCAGACCGAGCGCTCTCAGCTCCAGAACAAGGAGACGGCGCTCAAGATGCTCAAATCGAAGCTGATGGAGATCAAGGAGCGCGAGAATCTCGCCCGGATCGAGGACATTCAGGGCGTGAAGAACAACATCGAGTGGGGCAGTCAGATCCGCTCCTACGTGTTCATGCCCTACACCCTCGCCAAGGACAACCGCACCGGCTACGAGGACGGAAACATCACCGCGGTGATGGACGGCGAGATCGACGGCTTCATCAATGCCTACCTCAAGATGATGGCGGGCAAGAAGCAATAATAAAAAATCAAACGGGAGGAATCATTATGAAAAGGACCAAGCCGATGATAGCGGCGCTCTGCTTTGCGACCGCGCTGCTGAACATTGTTATTCACATTTCGGACTACCGGAACGACCGCCGGCCGAGCGGTCTGCGGCTTGTCGTCGCGACGCTGAGCGTCATCAGCGGCGTGCTGACGCTGCTTTCCGACGCGCTCGAGCAGAACCGCGTACAGCTTCCGGCAAAGCCGAAAGCAAAGTCCCACGCTGACATCGACCTTGACGAGGAGGAGTTCGGCGACGATATCTACGACCTCAACCTCGGCTGCGATAGCTGTGATGACTCCGGGAGCTGCGACCTCTGCTTTGACGACTGCATAGAGTGTCAGGGCTAAGCGCCGATCAAAGGCTCGGGCGTCCGAAAGACGCCCGAGCCCGCTTCTCAAAAAAAATCAGGAAATTTTCAAAAACCCCTTGACAAATCGTTTCAGATATGATACAATAGATATGTTCCAGAAACATTGGGGATTTGTGTAATGGCAGCACAGCAGACTCTGACTCTGTATGTGGGAGTTCGAATCTCTCATCCCCAGCCAGTAATCTCCTCGGACTAAGTTCGGGGAGATTTTTCTTTTTCACTCTTAACCTGAATCCGTCCGAGGAGATCAAAATGAATTGCCGCTTCGAATATGCTGATAAAAATAAAATGGAAGATATCCTCCCACAGCTGTTTGAGATCCTGTACTCGAATATGAGTTTGAAATATCCAACCGGGAATACGCGCGATGACGACTATAGAATTTGGTGTTCGAGCTTTACTCATGCCATGAAAGACGAAAAACGACAGCTTATTTTAATGGTTTCGAACGAGACAATTATCGGATATTTTCAATACACAATTATTGAGAATACGCTGAAAATGGAGGATCTGCAAACAGAAAAAGAGTACCACGGCAGCGGATTATTCGGCGTATTTTATGCTTGGCTTGTACGACAATTGCCGCACGATATCCAAAAGGTCGAGGCTTTTACAGATAAAAGAAATATAAAAACTCAAGGAATCTTGGAGCATATAGGACTTATCAACTGCGGAGAAAACAAAAGCGGGAAAAGTTACCATTATAAAGGCGATTACAAGGCTTTGCTTTATAAATACATTTAAGGCAATGCCGCGCAATTCACGGCTGATGCTTTAAGCGCGAATCTGCCGGCATTTATTCCGTCATACTGTTTTTTTGGGGGAGGTTATATCATGCGGAATATCGACGCTGCCGTCAAAGCTATGGCGCGGCGCATAGCCGAAATACTCGAGCCCTGCTCGCCGTCGGTTTATCTTTACGGCTCGTTGACGCTTGGCGATTTCAGACCCGGCTGGAGCGATATCGACATACTCGTGCTGACCGGGGAAAGCATATCCGAGGTTCAGGCAAAGCGGCTCGTGGGACTGCGTCGGGAGATGACGGAGGAAGAACCGGATAACAGCTATTACCGCTGCTTTGAGGGCGGTATGCTGACCCTGAATACTCTCCTCAACGGCGCGTCCGACCGGGTCGTGTACTGGGGAACGGGCGGCGAGAGGATCACTGACCGTTATGATTTTGACGCCTTTTGCAGGTGCGAGCTGCTCGACAACGGTATTCTGCTCTATGGAAGCGACGTCAGGGACAGAATAACCTATCCGGGCTTTGACGAGCTGAAGAAAAACGTCCGGCATCACTATGAGACGATACGGAAATACGCGCAAAAAACCGGTCGCAGTCTCTACTCATTCGGGTGGCTGCTGGATATTTCGAGGTGCATCTATACGCTTCGCACCGGAAAGATCATCGCCAAGACCGCCGCAGGCGAATGGGCGCTGCGGGAAGGTCTATGCCCCTGCGAGGATTCTCTCGCGAGAGCGGTGGAGGTCAGAAAAGCGCCGCAAAAGAACCTTTGCGGCGGCGACAGCCTTGAACTTGCAGAAACGCTCTGCGCGGATATACAACGCTACGCAGACGTTATGGATTACGAACTGAGCCGCGCGCTCTGACTGAACCTGAAAACGGCGAACGCCGCGCGTCAGCGCGGCGTTCGCTTTGTCTGTTTTCGGTTCGGACTCCCGAGTAAGCGGCGAAGCCGTCGTCAGCCGGGACTACGACTCCGTTCACAAAGCCGGAGGCGTTATTATCGACGAGCCATAGCAGCGTTCCGATAAGATCGGTCGACACGTCGGAGCGGCTGTTCAATCAGGTTCCGGGATTTTGCTTTCTATGTGTGAGACTGCCGGTCAGGGGTGAGCTGAAATTATCGCTTCGGGCAAAGCAGGTCGGTCTGCCTGACCTCGGCTGACCGACTATATAACAGGTATCGCCGCGCAAAGGTCGGGAATGAGAAGAAAATCTCGGATTCCGACTCCGCGCGGCTCTGTTTTGCTCCTTAATTGCCGTCGAGATTGTTTTGTTCCAGAAAATGGGGTAAAATATAATTGTGACGAAGCCCGTCATCGAAGCCCGTCATATTATATTTTTACAAGGAGAAGCCTATGGAAAAAATGTACGGTTACGTAAGAGTATCTACCCGGGAGCAGAACGAGGACCGGCAGATCAGAGCGATGGAAGAATTCGGCGTCCTGCCGGAGCATATGTTTATAGACAAGCAGTCCGGGAAGGATTTCGACCGCCCGGGCTATAAGCGGCTGATGAGAAAGCTGAAGGCTGGGGATACGCTCGTGATAAAGAGCATAGATCGGCTCGGGCGCAATTACGACGAGATCCTCGAGCAGTGGCGTCTGCTGACCAAGGAGAAGCGGGCGTATATAGTGGTGCTCGATATGCCGCTGCTCGACACCCGCGTCGGGCACGACCTGACCGGGACGCTGATAGCCGACATAGTGCTCCAGCTGCTGAGCTACGTCGCGCAGACCGAGCGCGAGTTCATCCGTCAGCGTCAGCGTGAGGGCATCGACGCGGCTAAGGCGAGAGGGGTCAGGCTCGGCAGGAAGCCGATCGAGCGTCCCGACAACTACGACGAGGTCAAGACAAGCTGGGAGAGGGGCGAGATCTCGGCAAGAGGAGCGGCAAAGCTCCTCGGAGTGTCGCACACCTGCTTTCGCAAATGGATCGATTCCGAGACCCGGACGGCGGTCTGAGCTTTTTTGGCTTGACAAACCGAAAAAAGCGTGATAGAATAGAGGAAAGCAGATTTCATTCAGAAGCGCCTGCGCGGTCTGCTGCGAGTGGATCGAAAAGACCGATCCGGATATGTTCGCCGAGATACGGGAGCGCGTCCGCGAGGGCAGATGGAATATCGTCGGCGGCTGCTCGATAAAAAGCGCGTACACCGACGCGGGATATCTGTTCGGAGAGATAATGTCGATAACCGAGCAGGAGTCCTTCGCGGCGATGACGAGGGTCTGCCGGCATATCGACACGCTTCACGGCGAGACTCTGCCGTCGGCAAAGACGAACTGGCGGCTCTGGAGCTACGGAAGGCTCGGCAGCCCGGTGATAGTGTTCAATCCGCACGCATGGGAGACCGAGGTCACGGTCGAGCTGACCGCCGTCGCTTCGCGCATAACCGACGATAACGGGAACGATATGCCGATTCAGACTGTCCGCGCCGAGCACACCAACGGCGGCGACCGATTCGGCACAGCGTTCCGCGCAAAGCTCCCGGCTCTCGGCTACAGAGTGTTCAGAATCTTCACCGACGGCGAAGCGGCTGAATTTCCCGGAATCACGGTCGACGCAAATGCGCGAACGCTCGAAAACGGGCTTGTAAAGGTCGTATTTGACGCTATATCTGGCGAGATTTCGGAGAATCGACGCTCCGGCGCGACTACACGCTCGAGCGCGTACACCGACGCGGTAAAGGTCGGTATGACTGTCGGCTTCCACGAAAAAAAGCGCCGGACGTTCAGGCTCAACCGCGCCGCCGAGCCCGACGGAAATCCGATCTCATCGAGAACATTAAGAACTGACGTTCTTACAAATATCGCACAGGAGGAAAAAACAATGGTAAACGAATTTGACATAACGGCTCTCGGAGCGGTAGGCGACGGCAGGACCGACTGCACTGCGGCGGTTCAGAAAGCGCTCGACCTCGCGTCGGAGTGCATGGGAACGGTGCTGGTGCCGCCGGGAATCTACATGGTCGGACAGCTGAAAATGCACGGCGACAACGTCTCGCTGGTCGGAACGAGCGCGTGGCTGTTCAGACAGGACGGCGCGAGCGTGCTCAGGCTGAACGACGGGAACGCCGAGTGTATGCTCGACGTCAGCGGAGCGTTCGGCTGTACGGTTCGCGGCGTCTGCATGGACGGATGCGGGCTCGGAAATAACATCCACGGAATCAGGCTCTGGTGGGAAAAGTACAACGGCGGCTCAAAGGAGGACACTCCGACCGTCGACGACTGCCGGATCGGCAATTTCTCGGGCGACGGACTGCACTATGAGCACGTCTGGTGCTTCTCGCTGCGGCACTCGATGATACACTCCAACCGCGGAGCCGGGCTCTACATCGACGGCTGGGACGCTTTCATCATCGACAACTGGTTCACCGGAAACCGGAACGGCGGGATCATGGGCGGGCCTGTCGTAGCGTCGATCACCTGCACCGGAAACCGCGTCGAGTGGAACTCCCGCGGAGGCTTTGTCATCAAGAACGGCGACAGCTACAACATCACCGGAAACTTCTTCGACCGGAGCTTCGGACCGGCGCTCGAGCTCGGCGGAGAGCACGGCAAGGTCGATCTCGTCACCGTGACGGGGAACATCTTCCGCAGAAGCGGAGCGTACCGCGACACTCCGCATAAAAATCCCGATCACAGCAGCCATGTTATCCTGCAGAACTGCTCGGGAACGGTGGTCAGCGGCAACACGATGCGCGTCGGCTGCAACGACGGCGGAGGAGGAGTGCTCAGCCCCGACTACTCGTTCATAATCACCGACTGCCGCGACTGCGTGATAAAGGACAACACCTTCCACAACGGCTCGCTCGTGGACAATCTGGTGCTCCGCGGAGACAATTCGAGCTGCATAATCAAGGACAATATCGGCTCGATAGCCGGGAAATGAAAGAACGCCGCCCGCAAAAAGCGGGCGGCGTTTTCATATGTCCGGATCAATCGAGCCTGCTTGGCTGAAAATCATTTTACCGGGTTTATCTGATTTTTTATTCCATCGCATCATAAGCCTCGAGGAGCTTTTCAAGATGGCCCTCAAGCGCACTCTTGTTCGAGTCGAACAGCGCGGTGACGTTTTCGCTTGTAGCACGGATGAAGCTGTCGGGAATCCAACCGAGCTGATTGCAGTTTATGAAATCAAAGGTAAATCTCACGTTATCAAATACCATGTCGAGCATTCCGAGCGACTCGTCGTCACGGGCGAGCTTGCCCTGAAGCACGCGGTCATAATACTCGGGAACGACCTTGCGTGCGCTCTCGGCGTTGAGAGCTTCGAGGATTATCGCAGAACGCTCTGCGTCGGGAGTATTGATCGGAATGCACGAAATTGTGCAGCCGTAGTTATATGATATCCACTCCTGCTCCTCGTCGTATTTCGGAACGGGAACGATACCGAA
>CACXED010000214.1 GCA_902766575.1 uncultured Ruminococcus sp.
AGCGCAGGATGGGTATTACACGATTCCGGGCGGAAGCGTATCCTGCATGGCGGTTCCGAAATCCACGGTCGATACCGAGCTTGTCGGCGCGGTAACGGCAGCGCTTGCCCGCGAGAGCTGGGTTTCGGTTATGCCCGATTACTATGACGTCGCTCTGAAGGTCAAGGGTGCAAGAGACGAGACCTCGATCAGGATGCTCGATATCATCCTTGACGGACGTTCGGTAACGGCTCCGTTCCTTTACGATTCATTTGTCGGCTATAATTATAAGGTCGCTGATTTGCTTGGCGGCAACAGTGAGCTTGCCTCTTATGTCGCTTCGATGGACAATAAGGTAATCGATCACTATGAATCGGTCCTGGAGCTGTTCTGCGGAGAAGAATGACACTTATGCGGTAAAATCTCCCCGTCCGATATAGCGGGCGGGGAGAGGGGAGATATTCAGATACCACATTCATATTAACTTAAAGGAGACTTCAAAATGAAAAAAATCATCGCTTTCATCTTGTGTGCGATCATGCTCACAGCTATGGCTGCGCTTGGAGTATCGGCTTCGGTTTCGTTTGCCGAAGCTATTCCCGGGAACGTCGGTACGCTCGTTGTAGAGAAGGGCGCCGCTCTTGAAGATATCGCCGAGTCCTATGGCACTGTCCCGGAGCTGAAATCCGGCGGAGGACATTTCTGCTGCAAGGCTGACTGCTGGGTTCGCTACGAATTCAACGCCGAGAAGGCAGGAACCTATACCTTCGCAGTTCAGTACGCGGCGCCGGCGAATGCGGATACCCGTGCGATCAACTATTCTATCGACTCTGCCGAAGTCAAAGGGCAGCAGTATGTCAAGCTCGATTTCACCGATCCGGGCAGCGATTACTCGACCAAATGGTATATGCTGGTCACTGCGGAGCTTACCGCCGGTACTCACAGCTTCTATATTCTGACCCCCACCGGATTCGACAATTCTGCTGTCAAGAGCTGCAATATCCACGGTTTGTCGGTCTACCTCACCAAGGAAGCAGCTCCCGCAAAGGGAACTGCAACAGCTCCTCAGACCGCCGATACCGCAATGCTTTCGGTTGCTGCTCTCGCGGTTTCCGCCGCTGCCGTAGTTGCCGTAAAGAAGCGCGGCTGAAGAAATATTCAAAAGCAAATATAGCGGCTCGATTTCAAGAATATCTCCCCGCGGCAAATATATCCGAAATTCATGTCAGCAGTATGATATGATATACAACAAACTTTTTCATTTCCGCAAAGCGTCAGGATCATAATGGTCTTGCCGCTTTGATTTTTTGCGTTGAGTTTGATGCAGACAATTGCGTTCATATCCGTCTGGCTCCGGTGATCCTGAGCCTGAAAAAACCAAAAATAAAAACTTATCCAGGCTCTTGACAAACTAAATATAGTATGCTGTACTGTATATAGAATAAACTTACAGGGGAATACATATGGGAAATAAATATTCGGCGCCGGCAGTTGAAAAAATGCTCTCGATAGTAGAAATTCTGTCCGAAAGCGATACGGGATATTCTATAAATGAGCTTGCAAGATTAACCGACAGTCCGGTCAATACTGTATACAGGATATGTATGGTTCTTAAGGAACGGGGTTATCTCATAAACGACTCTGACAGCGGCCATTTTGTACTGGGAAGCAAGTTTTATTTTCTCGGAAAGGCTGCCGAGAGGCGTATGAAGCTGAACACAGTCGCGGGGCCGCTGCTTGAGCGACTGACGAATGAATCGGGCGAATCAACACAGCTCATTACTCTGCACGAGAACCATGCCGTGATACAGATGCAGTTTGAAACCTCAAACCCGATACGAATCGTAGCAGAGGCCGGTTCTCTGCTTCCTGTACATTGCTCGGCAGGCTCAAAGGTAATCCTTGCCTATTCGCCGGAGCTGACAGAAAAGCTGGGCGACACGCTTGAGCGCTTTACTCCTAATACAATTGTGACCCGCGGTGCGCTTCAAAAGGAGCTTGAGGAGGTGCTAAAGACCGGACTGGCATACGACCGGGAGGAATGTATGATAGGACTTAACTGCATAGGAGCGCCGGTATTTGACGCGAGCGGCAGATGTATCGCCGGTATTGATATAATGTACCCGGTCTACCGTGTCAATGAAGCCGCAAAATCACACTTTGAAAAGCTGGTAAAACAGACGGCAAAAGAGATATCTTCGGGACTCGGATACCGGATTCCCGAATAATTTGAAAAGAGGTGCATTTTGATATGATAAAGGATGAGCTTCTGGCGGATGGCGAGTTTCTCTGCGCCGGATTATTTGAAGACGAGAAGCGTTCGTTGTTTTACAGAAAATCACTGGGGCTGAAAAGGTTCTATGAGAATTGCGAGCTTTCCGAATATCACGGAGAGCTGCTCTATCCGTCGGGAGCCGCAAAAAGGACGCCGTATTATCTGACAGATCTGCTTCCCGATCAGGTCGGAAGGATAAAGGATCCTGAGATTTCAAGGAAATACCGCGAGGAGTTCCTTTTTGACTACGCCGCGAATGTTCCGCCCGAACACCGGGTCGCAGGGAATATGTATACGCATTCGATGCCTTATTACGAGCGGATACTGAAAGAAGGGCTTTTGTCATACATACCTCGAATAAACCTGATATCCGACCGGGATATGCGGGACGGTCTTCTGCTGCTTGTCGAGGGAATACGCGAATACACAGAGAGATGTGTCGGTTATCTTGAATCGGTCAAAGCTGACACAAAGCTGATTGACGCGCTTAAAAAGGTGCCTTTATATCCGGCGGACAGCATTTATGAGGCGGTCGTCGGCTGGAATTTTATCATGTATCTTGACGGATGCGACAATCTCGGGTGCGTGGCCGACGGAATTTTTCCATATTATAAAGGCGAGGATATTGTGCCGCTGCTCGAAAATCTCTTTGACAATCTCGATGCGAACAACGGCTATTCGATGTCGCTCGGAATGACATATCATCCGGTGACGGCTCAATGCCTGAAAGCTATACGCGGCAAGCGGCGGCCGATGACCGAGCTGTTTGTCGGGAAAGACACACCGGATGAAATCTGGAAATTAGCGTTCGAGGCGATCCGCAGCGGAGGCGGACAGCCGGCGTTCTATAATAAAGAAAAGCTGCCGCGGATTCTCATGGATAAATTTGACTGCCTCACCGAGGCGGACGCGCGCCGTTTCTGCGGCGGAGGGTGTACCGAAAGCATGATAGCCGGACTTTCAAATGTCGGCTCGCTCGACGCGGGAATAAATCTGCTGCTTATCCTTGAAAAAACGATAAACTCTTCGCTTGTCTGTTCAGACAGCTTTTCAGCGTTCCTTGACGCTTATCTTGAAGAAGTCGAAAGAACCGTGAATACCGTGACCGACGCGATATGCCTATCGCAGAATCAGCGTGCCGAGCACAATCCGCTGCCGCTCCGCACACTGCTGATCGACGACTGCATTGATAAGGGACTCGACTACAATAACGGCGGAGCAAGATATAAGTGGAGCATCATCAATTTTGCCGGACTTATCAATGTAATCGATTCTCTGCTGGTCATCAGAGATATGGTGTTCGGGGATAAAAAAATGAGCGCCGGAGAGTTTGTCCGGAAGCTCAGGGACGGGGACACGGACTTTCTCAATCTGTGCAGGAATCATAAACCAAGCTATGGAAGCGGCGACCCGGACGTGAACGAATTTGCTCATTTTCTGAGCAGCCGTATCTTTTCAATGCTTGACGGTCGGAAGCCTTATATCGGCGAGAGCTTTATACCCGCGTCGATACAATTTATGAGCCAGGTGGACGCCGGTCGGCTGGTCGGGGCAACGCCGGACGGCAGAGCCTGCGGAGAACCTCTGTGCGACTCTCTCGGGGCTATATTCGGTAAGGACAGAAACGGGCCGACGGCACTGCTGGAAAGCGTGACCTCGCTTGCGCTTGACAAGGCTTGCGGCATACCGGTGCTGAACTTCAACCTGACCGCAAAATTTGACGACAATATCCTGAAAGCACTGATTCTCGGATATATGGAGCTTGGCGGCATACAGATGCAGATAACCTGCTCGTCAAAGGAACAGCTTCTTGACGCCTATGCGCACCCGGAGCTTTACGGAAACTTAGTCGTGCGGGTAGGCGGATATTCGGAGTATTTCAACCGGCTGAGCGACGCGCTCAAAAGGATGGTGATTGACAGATCAATACAGGAGGTATAATGACAATTGGCGAAATAAGTAAATAAAACAGATTCAGAAAGGAACTTTCAAAATGAAAAATTATCAAAAGATTCTCTGCCTGCTTCTTACGATTTGTATGCTGACCGCGCTTTATTCCTGCTCGGGAGAGGTTCAGGAGCCGGTTAGCGAGGTCACGGAGACCACAGTTGAGACTGCCGCCGAAACCAGCTATTTTGAATCCTTCGAGAAAAAGGATTATGAGGGCTATAAGTTCCGCATACTCTCCTACGACATTTTTGAAAACTTCGCGGAGGATTCCGAGAACGGCGATATCGTAAACGACACGCTCTATCGGCGCGACAATACCATAGCCGAGCTTTTGAACATAGAATTTGTCAAGCAGGAGGAATCGAACGGCAATGTAAACGACATTATCAAAAAATGTGTCACCGCCGGTGAAGATGCTTACGACCTTGTCTACACGAGCTTTGACAGCGGAGTCTCGCTTCTTGCGTCGTCCGTGCTCGCCGATCTTAATGCAATGCCGAATCTGAACTTTGACGGAGAGCATTGGTCGGCTCTGCTGAACGAATCGCTGTCGTTCAACGGAAAACAGTATTTCGCGAGCGGCGATATTCTGCCTACCTTCTTCTATGTGCCCAATTCGGTGGTATATAATATGGATAAATTAGCGGAATACGGTTTTGACAGCACACCCTATGAGGATGTCAAGAACGGCAGCTGGACCTATGACGCCTTCTATAATTATATTATAAATACCGAGAGGGATCTGGATGGAGACGGAAAAATCACAATCGAAAACGACTTCGTTCCTTTCGCTTATACAAACATCGCGCTCGAGGGCTTTTATGTCTCCGGCGGAAACTACTTCACCAAGAAAGACCCCGATAAGGGCATATCTGTCGATGTGATAGACGACAGGACTACGTCGGCAATAGAAAAGCTGAAGAATATATTCTCCGACAGCAATATCTGCCTTCCGGGTCAGGGCAACGATCAGGGAACAAATATGATAATTCAAAGACAGTTCTTCGGCGAATGCCGCGGTTTGTTTGCCGCCTGCTCGCTGGACACAATCTGTCTGAGCGGCCGCGGTATGGAGGACGATTACATGATCATACCCTGCCCGAAATATGATGAAAGTCAGCCCACCTATTACTCCATGATAAATCCGTATGTCAACTACGCCGTGATGATACCGAGAACAATTTCTGATCCTGACCGGACAGGTATTGTGGTTGAAATGCTCGCGGCTTATGGTCATGAGTATCTGAGACCGGCGGTATATGACAACATGATGAAGAACAAAATCGCACGCAATGAGGAATCCATTGAAATGCTGGAGATCATCTATTCGACCGCAATATCCGATTTAGGCGTTCTGAACAGATTCAAGAGCAATTCTAATGCCATCCAGAACTATCTCACCGGTAATGTCAACAGCTATATTTCTCAGATAGAAGCGTCGAAGAACGCTACGGAAGCTGATATCGAGGAGTTCATGGAAGCGTTTGCGGACTGATAATGCTTGCGCTCGTATAGAGTAGAGGAATATGAACAGCATAACGGGAACCATATTCAATATACAAAAATTCTGCATAAACGACGGGCCGGGTATACGGACGACGGTGTTTCTTAAGGGCTGTCCGCTGAGATGCGTCTGGTGTCATAATCCGGAATCGCAGCGGACAAAGCCCGAGCTGATGTTCGACGCCGGACGCTGCATTATGTGCCGCAGCTGCGCCGATATCTGTCCGAACGGATGCCACAGCTTTGACGGCGGAATACATATGATTGACCGAAGCAGATGCAACGGCTGTCTTAAGTGTACAGAAATCGAATGCGGTGCGCTTGAGGGCGTCGGGCGAGTAATATCTGTTGATGAAGTCATGAAGATTGTGCTGTCGGATTCGGTATTCTACAGACAATCGGGCGGCGGGATGACACTTTCCGGCGGAGAGCCGCTGTTTCAGCCGGATTTTTCGGAGGCGCTGCTGAAAGAAGCAAAATCAGCCGGACTTCACACCTGCGTTGAAACCTGCGGATATGCAGGCTGGGAGATTGTCGGGCGTATCGCTGAGTACACCGATATATTTCTCTACGACATTAAAGAAACCTCCACGGCATTACACAAGAGATACACAGGCGCCGCAAACGACTTGATTCTCAGAAACCTGCGCCGCCTTGACGAAGTCGGCAAAAAGATCATTCTGCGCTGTCCGATTATTCCGGGTATGAACGACCGCGACGAGCATCTGGACACCATCGCCGGGTTTGCCGAATCACTCGACAACATTATTGAAATAAATGTCGAGCCATATCATCCGCTCGGAGTATCGAAATGTGAGAAACTTGGCAGAAAAAGCGAAACCGGCGATATCGGATTTCCGGAAACCCGGACGGTTGATAAGTGGATAGACAGGATAAAAAGCCGCACATCCATAAAGACCGTGCGAGCGTGAAAATTTTATAGCTCCAAGCCGCATTGACAGAAAACGGTCCGAACATATCCTCGGGCCGCTGACACAGTGCGGCTGGACTGTTTTAAGGCAACACCGGTTCTGAAAAATAAACTGTGTAAATGCAATTTTCCTGTAAATTCGTCAACACTAAAAAAGCAGAAAATAAGGCAACGCTGAGGATAAACCTCAGGGGTCCGGGGACAGAGTCCCCGGGACAAAGAATTTACGCTTTTGTTCCCCTGTCATGCCGTGATCCTGTCCTCGAAATAGATAGCGAATTTGCTGAGCCGACGGAGCTTAGCTCCTTACGGCCACGCCAGTCCCCAGTTATCCCGAAAAAACCAACCCCACGCTGAAAAGTGCAGGCGTCAAGCCCATTTCAGCGTGGGAATAGCAGGGGGTATGTTATCCTTTATCACCGGGGACTCAGAAGCCAGATTTGCGCTCAAGCTGTCTACCATCTTGGTAACGAAGGAGCCAACCCGCCACAGTCAAAGAGCAACGCGATATCATAGACCTGCATATTGTTGTCTGATAGTATTTTGTACAAAGGCACAAAATGAGATGAACCCCATCAGTCTTAATGTAGACTTAAAATAATAAAATCCTTTGCGCCGATAATGCGGTTGTGATAGATATATTGTGACTCCGTGAAATTCGCGATAACTTCATATGCGAAGCCGAATTCGCTTCTGTAAATGCCATCGTCAATCGCACCGTAATCGGTCATCGCCATGCCGGATATCGCCTGAAGCAGCGGATGCAGCCTGTGATACGATGAAATTATCATATCCTTCAGGTACTCCCAATTGCCGGCAAAGAATGAATATAGCGGCGGTGTTCCGTAGAGCGCGGAAAACAGAACCCGCTCGTTAATCACCTCAGGACAGCAGAGCGTTGAATCGCCCCAATACGGAAAGGATATCACACAGTCGCGCGCGGCAAGCTCCCATAACGGAAAACGCCACCCCGGATTCAGCATATATTTCCGGAACCACTCAACCTCATCAGATTCTTCGTACATACGGGCTTTCAAGCGTCCGCATTCGCGCCAGTTCAGCCGCATGAATATAGGGCTTGCCATTCCTTCATTGTATACAAGCGATGGAATAATCGCCTCCATGCCGTCCTCTGTTCCGGGCAGAAGCCCGAGGTCGGTCAGCAGCTCAAAGGCGGCGTTTTTAATCTTCACCGAATCCTGACGTGTGAACGGATGCGCCGGTGAGTGACATTCGCAGAGAGATCCGCCGAATACATCAATGAAGCGGGCAGAATATCCCTTATCCCGCGTTTCCGCCGGGATTTCATTTTTCATGGCTTCAAGCGCGCATACCGGACACATTGTGTATTGCGAGTGCCGTTTTCCGTCGGTTCCGTCCAGCTGCCAGGCGGTTCCGAACTTTCCGCTTGACGACATTGTGATTTTGTCCGGATAGTCCCCGATGCGGCGTTTGAGATAATCGCATTGCTCAACACGCTCGCGCGGGAGAAAATCCAGTAGCTCGTCCGGCGGAACATCGTTGTAGTTGTCATATTTCGCGGACATATATCCGAGCCGGTTGACCTCCGGCAGCGCCTTTTCATCTGTTTTGAAGAAAAGGCTCATAAGTATGTCGTCCATTCCGGCGGATTTCATGCTGTTCAGAATATCCGTCATTATCGGCGCGGTGTCAATGCTGATATGCTCGTCGCGGTTTGAATACATCAGCTTCTCGAAATCGTCCTGCCAGATCCACAGATCCGCCGACCGAGCCAGCCGCATGACCGACGGGAGACGTTTGCTCTTTTGCTCCAATGTCACGAGCCAGCCCTGCGAGCGGCGAAGCTCGCGGTAGCTGTTCATTACTTCCGAAAGACTGCCGGAAAATAT
>CACXED010000215.1 GCA_902766575.1 uncultured Ruminococcus sp.
CTACGACCTCGTAGCCCTCAGCGCCGAACATCTGGCGGAATGCCAGACGGCCGATACGACCGAAGCCGTTAATAGCAACTTTAACAGACATGATAATATCCTCCAAAAATATATAATTTTTTTGACAGCTTTCGTCGGAGAGACTGGCTGTTAAATATTTAACAGCCGTTTCTGTCCATCCATAGATATTTTACATCATTTTCTGATTTTATACAAGTGGTTTTTTGAAAATTTATAAATTTTGTTACATTCCATTCAATAATAGGCGATATCCGCCCGGATTTTAGCGATTTTACAGACACGCCGTTCCAAGCGTTTTTCAGCGGCAGATTTTTTTGAACATTTCACCGAAAAGCATTGACATCGGAGTGGATTTTATAGTATAATATTTTAAGTATCTTACAAGAATTTTACTTAAGGAGGTTAAAAATGTGGACGGCCGATGCGAATACAAATATCTTCTCGACCCGGGTACCGCGGCTGAGCTCCGCTCTCTCGTCTCCGAGCGGCTCGAGCCCGATCCAAACGGCGGCGGAAAGCCCTACATAATCTCGAGCATCTACTTCGACAGCCCGGCGCATAGGCTCTGGCATCAGACCTTTGACCGCGAGGCTTACCGCGTAAAGCTCCGGCTCAGGGTCTACGGCGAGGGGAACGGCGACAGCTCGTTCTCGTTCTTCGAGATAAAATCAAAGCTGCTCGGGCGCTCGGAAAAGCGGCGGCTCAAGCTCCCGCTCGCGCAGAACGAGCGGCTCTGGCGGGACGGAATAGCGCCCGAGGAGCTGAAGCCGCTCGACGCAAGGCTCGCGCGGGATATCCTGCGGCTCATCGAGAGCGAAAATCTCGCTCCGGCGGCGGTCGTGAGCTACGACCGGCTCGCCTACTGCCTTGACGACGAGTCGAGACTGCGCGTCACCTTCGACTCAAAGCTCAGGATACGGCGCGAGGACTTCGACCTGCGGCACGGCTCCTGCGGAGAGCCTGTGATGGGCGACGAGTGCGTGCTCGAGGTCAAGAGCGGCTCGAGCGTGCCGCTCTGGCTCACCCGTCTGATCGGCGAGCGGGGACTTTCAAACCGCTCATACTCAAAATACGGCAAGACAAATTTCAATTCAACATTAAAAGGAGATTCGTTATGTTTGACTCATTCGGAGGCGTGATCGCGAGCATCGGGAGCGTCAATACCCCGGCTATACTCATGGATATCCTGCTCACCGCGCTGGTGAGCGTCGCGCTCGGCGTGCTGATCACGCTGTTTTACGGCTTCATGAACCGGAAGAAGGGCTTTTATGTCGAGTTCGCGGTGACGATAATCGCCACCTGCTCGGTCATCGGACTTATAATCGCGGTCATCGGCACTAACATCGCCAGCGCGTTCAGCCTTGCCGGAATCATGTCGATAGTCCGCTTCCGCTCGATACGGCAGAAGGCATCGGACATTGCGTTTTTGTTCGTCGCGATGGCGACCGGACTGACGGTCGGACTGGGGCTATGGCTCCCGGCGCTCCTGTTTGTGATAGTGATCGGACTGCTGCTCAACCTCTACGCAATCGGAGCGGATAAGCTCCGTCCCGAGACGAGGCTCATCAAGATCTGCGTCCCCGAGTCGATGAGCTTTGCCGGACAGTTCGACGACATTCTCAAGTCTCACACGCTGACCTACGACCTCAAAAGGGTCAGACTGATAAGCTCGGGCAGCGTGATGGAGCTCTCCTACACGGTGACGCTTAAAGATCTCGGCGGGATAGACAAGCTGCTGTCGGATATCCGCGAGAAGAACCAGAACTTCGGCGTGACACTGATGTACGACGCAGACGACGAGCAATGAAAAGAGCATTACTCGCGCTTCTGCTGACGATAGCCGCGCTCCTCGCGCTGTCGGGCTGTGCAGGAGCTTCGTCAAATGCCGATACTCCCACGATAGCCTTTGACGCAGAGCCGGGAATATATCCCGCTCGCTTCAAGCTGACGCTGACTGTCTCCGACCCGGAGCTTGCCGTCTACTACACGATAGATTCCTCGCTGCCGTCGCCCGATTCAAAGGACTCAAAGCTCTACACCGACGACGGAATCGAGATAAACTACCGCGGAGGCGGCGCGAACGACCCATCGAGCGTCAACATAATCCGCTGCGCGGCGTTCGATAGCGAAGGCAATCGGGTCGGTAAGACCCTGACCGGCACATATATCCTCGCCGATCTGCCCGAGGTGCGCTACTCGACGATGATAGTCTCGGTAGTCTGCGAGCCGGACGACCTCTACGGCTACGAGCGGGGCATACTCGTCCCCGGAAAGATACGCGACGACTTTCTGAAAAACCGCCCGGCGAGCTGGACTAACGACTCGCTCCAGGACGCGAACTTCTTCCGTAGCGGAATAGAGTGGGAGCGCCCGGCTCACATCGAGTTCTACGCCAAGTCCGGCGAGCAGCTGTTGTCGCAGGACGGCGGTATCCGCGTCTCGGGCGGCTGGAACCGGAACAACAGCCACAAATCGCTCAGAATCTTCGCGCGATACGGGTACGACGACTCGAACGTGTTCGCTCTCGACGCCTATCCCGGGCTGACGGGCACGACCGGAGTTCCGGTAAACGCTTTCAAGACGCTGATTCTGCGCACCGGAAGCAATAACCTCTGGAACACGACTATCCAGACCCAGTTTCTGATGCAGCTCGGAGCCGAAACCGGGCTCGACACGATGAACTACCGTCCGGTCTGCGTCTATGTCAACGGCTCGTACTACGGCTACATGGCGCTTTTCGAGGACTACAGCACGACCTACTTTGAAACGAACTACAATGTCCCGAAGGAATACGTGACCTGCATCAACGGCGCGGGCTACATCGACGGCAGACAGCGCGCCTGGCAGCTCGACACGGGTCCGGACTCCGATCTGCGCGAGTTCAAGCGGATGATGAACTATATAATCTCCCTCGATATGCGCGAGGAGAAATTCTATAAACGCGCCGCCGAGATGCTTGACTTTGATAATTTCATACGCTATATGTGCTTTCAGGGCTACATAGCCAACAGCGACTGGCCGCAGAACAACGTGCGGCTCTGGCGCTACAACGGCGGAGTCGGCGCGGAGGGTTACGACGAAAAGGGCTATAATCCGAACGCCGAAGACTACGGCTTTGACGGACGATGGAGGTTTTTATTGAAAGACCTCGACCTCTCGTCGGGCTACGGTGACAACGTCGCGGACAGCATTTTCAAGCGGCTCGACAGCGACGACGGCGGACTGCGGCTCAACGCGATGTTCCGGAGCCTTTTCAGGAACAACGACTTCAAGAACCGCGTCTACTGCTTCCTCTGCGACCTGCTTTCGACGACGATGGACGTCGAGAACGTCATGTCAAAGCTCGGCGAGGTCGAAGCGAGCGCGCTGACCGAGATGCGCTACTACACCCGCTCCACCGGAGCCTCGGGCGGCAGCAACGAGAAATGGCACGAGCATCTGCTCACTCCGTCGCGCTTCTTTGTCAAGCGCCATGACAACGTGGCCGCCGAGCTTGAGAAAAAATACGGCTCGAAGCTCGGTACGCTCACGGTGAATATCGAGGGCGAGGGAACGCTCGGTCTGAGCACGCTGACCCTCGATTCCGACTGCGAGCTGAAATATCTCGGAGGGCTGAAAATACACGTCTCGGCAGAGCCTGCCGAGGGCTGGCGGCTCGCGTCATTGAAGCTCAGCGGCAGCGATATCGGAGAGAGCTTCACAATGCGCAGCGGCGGAGCGTCGCTGACCGCAGTCTTTGAGCCCGATCCCGACTATGCCGAGCCTGTCCGCGGAGTTATTTTCAACGAAGTGAAGTACGAGTCGCCGAGAAGCGACGATTCGTCCGATCTTCTCGAGCTATACAACGCCGGAGACGGCGCGGTATATCTCAAGGGCTGGTCGATAATCCGCGAGCGCACCGAAGCGGGCGAGGTCAAGCGAAAGGAGTACGATCTCCCGGCGGTGAGCCTCGGCGCGGACGAGTATATAACCATCGCCTGCGACAAGGGAAAGGTCGTCTACGGCTCGTATCACGCGCCGTTCGGTCTGAGCGCCGGAGATACGCTGATACTCCGCGACCGGCTCGGAAACGTGCTCGACTCGCTGACGCTTCCGGTCTGCAACAACTTCACGCCGCTCGCCAGAGACGGCGACGAGTGGTACTATGAGCCGACCGGGACCTTCGGAGCGGCTAACGTCAGAGCCGAGGGCTACCGGCTCGCCGACGTAATCGACGAGCGCGCTTTCGGTGTTTTCATCCACAAGGGCAAGTTCATCGAGGACTTCGCCGAGGAGACCGAGCGCGGCTGGGTGATAACCAAGCGCTCGATCTGCGACAACCTCGGAAGCGACAAATTCGAGAAATATCAGTCGAAATTCAAAAAGCTCGGCGACGGCTACGAGCTCGACAGCGTTCTTGAAGCGATGAGCTATAAGCGCTGGTACATAGAATCGCTCGATTCATACGTAATTTTCAAGAAATGAGAAGTTTGAAAACAAAGTTTTCAAACTCCACAGTTTTGTGCCTTTCACGACATAGGGTCGTGAATTTTGAAAGACAGACAAGCTGTCTTTCAAAACCGTCACAAAGCTGTAAACTACTGCGAAAGGGATGGCCATAAAAATGCAGAAATACGACGTCGCCGCCTACATCTGGCCGGCGTATACAGGAGACGAGCCGCGCTCGAGAATGTTCTGGGGCGAGGGTATCGGAGAATGGCAGTCGGTCAAGAACTCGGCGAGAAAAACGCCCGACTACTTCTGGAACCGCAAGCCGCTCTGGGGCTATGTCAACGAGGCTGACCCATATGTGATGGAGAGCCAGATCTCCTGCGCTCACGACTACGGCGTGAACGTGTTCATCTACGACTGGTACTGGTACGACCGCCGTCCCTTCCTCGAGCAGTGCCTCGACAACGGCTATCTGCGCGCGAAGAACAATGATCTCGTCAAATTCTTCCTGATGTGGGCGAACCACGACGCGAACCACGTCTGGAACATCAACCAGTCGGACAGCAACGGCTCGACCGTGATCTGGGAGGGCTCTCAGCCCCGTCCCGAGTTCGAGAAAATAGTTCACCGCGTCATTGATATGTATTTCAGCCACCCGTCCTACTACAAGATCGACGGCAAGCCGGTGTTCATGATCTACGACCTCGTTAACCTCGCAAAGGGGCTCGGAGGAGCCGACGAAGCGGCGTTCGCCCTCGACTGGTTCAGGAACGAAGTCGTAAAGGCCGGATTCCCGGGGCTTCACCTGATGGCGGCGGCGTGGGGAATGAACGGCACGAACCTCTCGGGCGTCGACTCGAACGGCGGCATCACAAAGGCTCAGTTCGAGCGCATGGGCTTTGACAGCACGACGCACTATCAGTTCGCGCACTTTACGAACATGAACCGCGACTACCTCGAAATCCTCGAGGACGTCAAAAAGCAGTACGAGCTGATCGACAGCGGCTACAAAAAGAACATCTACTTCCCGCACGTCTCGATCGGCTGGGACAACAATCCGAGATTCAGGAAATATATCCCCTATTCGGCTCGGAACAACACTCCCGAGAACTTTGAAAAGGGGCTTCTGCTCGCAAAGGACTACCTCGACCGCCATCCCGATCAGCATAAGCTCGTGACGCTGAACAGCTGGAACGAGTGGACCGAGACGAGCTATCTCGAGCCCGACGACCTCCACGGCTACGGCTATCTCGAAGCGGTCAAGAGAGTATTCGGAAAGTAAGCGGAAAAAGATTATGAACGACAGAATTTCAAACCGCCGTCTGCTCCCGGCGCTTAAGCCCGACGGCGAGGTAAAGCTGATACGCTCGGACGAGGACGGGCTTATCTTCACGCCAGACTGGTTCGGCTCGCTTATCATGGTCGAGCTGCATCCCGAGACCGCGACGGCCGAGGGAACGCTCGAATCGCTGACGCCGGTTCTCGACCATCTCGCCGACCTCGGAGTCAACGGGATCTGGGTAACTCCGATCTACAAAAAGGGTCCGGACGGCAACGGTTACGGCAACTGGGGTCCCGACACGCTCGAGCCGTCGCTGACCGGAACCGAGGATATCGACGAGGGCTGGAAGCGCGTCCGCGAGTTTGTCGAGCGCGCTCACGAGCGGCGGATACGGGTTTTTCTCGATATAATCTCATGGGGCGTGGTATTCTCCTCGCCGCTGAGAGCCGCGCATCCCGACTGGTTTAGCGGCGAGGCATGGGGCGGAGCTGCGTTCGACTGGAGCTGCGACGAGTTCCGGGCGTGGTACATAGACGTCTGCATCGACAATATTCTGAAATCCGGCGCGGACGGCTATCGCTGCGACTGCGAGCCGATGTTCTCGGGCTACAGGGTCTTTGCCGAGATCAGAACCCGTCTGCTCGCGCTCGGGCGGAAGATAGCTGTCATCGCCGAGGAATCCTGCGAGCGGCGCGGCACCTACGACTGCGAGCAGGACGGCGTGACCGGCTGGATAAACTGGTCGCGCGCCGAGCAGTACAAGTCCCCGCGCGCCTACTATCTCGAGGGCGAGAGCATCGTCGACTGCATAAAGACCGGAAAGCTCCACGGCAGCGCGAAGTCGCAGAGAGACGGCAGCTCGGGACGCGAGCGCTTTTACACCTACTGCGTCTCAAATCACGACTTCCACTGCTCGTTCACCGATCTGAACCGGCTGAAGATGGGCTATCAGGCGATCTTCGCGCCCTATATCCCGCTCTGGTATCTCGGAGCGGAGTTCGGCATGACGGCGGGCGAGTCGGGAGCGATCTACTTCGTCCCGGTCGACCGGAGTCTCCTCGAGAAGCAGGCGAACCGCGATTTCTGCAACGACATCGCAAGGTACATCTCGATACGCCGGAGCTATCCGGAGATCTTTGAGTACTTCCCGCTCGATCACCGCGAGGGGAACATCGCGCATATTGATTCGGACACAAGGCTCGAGAGCTATGCGCGCTTTGCAAACGGCAGAGCCGTGCTGATAGTTCCCCGCTCCGACGAGGAAAGGTCAGAATTCAGCGTCAGCGCCCTGCTGACTAGGCTCGGCATCACAAAAGAGGTCAATAGGCTGCGCGATCTTCTGACCGGAGCGGATATCCCCTTCTCGTCAGACGGCGGGAGGTTAGCCTTCAAAGCCGTGATTCCCGAAAAAGAGCGCATCGGTGTCTATCTCGCAGAATAAAAATGGGGGCTGCCGCAGCAGCCCCTATAATTATTGAATTTATCCCGCGCTCACCGCTGAGGCTTGCCGACGTTGACCTCTCTGTAGATTTCGTTTTTCGGCACTCCGCGATCCCTGGCGCAGGCCTTGACCGCGTCCATCTTCGACATCCCAGACGAGATATAATGCTCAACGTGCTCTCCGACCGTCATATCGTGCCAGAACGCCGTTTCCTGCCGCTTTGAGCTATCCGCGCCCTCGACGATAAGCACATATTCGCCCCTCGGCTCGCGCTCGTCGTAGAGCCTCACAGCCGCTCCGAGCGTCGTTCTGATTATCTCCTCGTTGAGCTTTGTCAGCTCGCGGCAGAGCGAGATTTTCCGGTCGCCGAAGGCCTCAAGGAGGTCGGCGAGCGTCGTTTTCAGCTTGTGCGGCGCCTCGTAGAAGATCAGCGTCCGGTCGTCTGACGAAAGCTCGTCAAGCCGCTTTGAGCGCTCGCCGCGGTTGGTGGTCAGAAAGCCCTCGAACGCGAATCTTGCCGTGAACAGTCCCGACAGCGTCAGCGCGGTCATAGCGGCGCAGGGGCCGGGGACTGCCGTCACGGGTATGCCGCGCTCGGCGCAGAGCTTTACGATATCCTCGCCGGGGTCGCTGATGCCGGGCATACCGGCGTCGGTCACGAGCGCGCAGGACTCTCCGGCGGCGAGCCGGTCGCAGATAACCTCTCCGCGCTCGCGCTTGTTGTGCTCAAAATAGCTGACCATCGGCTTCTTTATCCCGAACAGCGCCAGCAGCTTCGCCGAGTTTCGCGTGTCCTCGGCGGCGACGAAATCCACTCCGGCGAGCACCTTTTTCGCCCGCTCCGAGAGGTCGGAAAGATTGCCGATCGGCGTTGTGACGAGATAGAGCGTCCCGGCTCTTATGCGGTTCTTCTCCTCGCCCTCGTCGGCGTAGAGGAGATCAGGGTCTTTTGTAATGCTCATCGAAATCTCCGGTTTCATAGATTTTAGCAAGCCCGGGCGTGTATTCGCAGCGTCCCGGCTCGTCCGAGTACATTATCAGCGGCGGCGTGACAAACAGTCCCTCCGACGCTTCCTTTTTCGCTTCGCAGAGCACAAGGCAGGGCGGCAGTCCGGCTCTTGAGTGGACAAAGGTCATGCGCTTGGGCTCGAGCCCGGCGCACGCAAGCCCGCTCATCAGCCCGCCGAGCCGATCCGGACGCCAGACGACATAGAACAGCCCGCCGTTTCTCAGAAGTCTCGCCGCGGCTTTGCAGAAGTCGGAGACTCCGCCCATGACCTCGTGCCGGGCGATATATTTGCGCTCGCTCTCGTTTCTCCGGCCGGAGGTTTTCATATAGGGCGGGTTCGCGGTCACGACGTCAAAGCTCCCGAGCCCCTGTCCGGCTAGCCCCTGTCCGGGCTTATATTCCCGAATGTCGGCGCAGACGGTAGAGAGCCTGTCCTCAAAGCTGTTGAGCCTCGCGTTCCGCTCGATCAGCCCGGCGAACCCGGGCTGCACCTCGAGCGCTGTTACCGATGCGACCTTGTCTCTCGCGAGCATCAGCAGCGGGATTATTCCGGTTCCGCTGCCGAGGTCAGCGGCTTTAGCGCGGGACTGACGTCTCACATAGGCGGCGAGCAGATAAGCGTCGCTGCCGAAGGTCAGCCCGTCCTTTTTCTGTATCAGCGACAGCCCGTCGTTGACAGGCGTCAGGGTTTCGTCGTCAAATAACTCGATCTCAGCCATCATCATTTACCAAAAATCGGACGGAAAACCGTCCGATCCAGTCTCAGCCGCGGACAAAGCGCCGCGGTCTTTTCAGTTCGCCTTTTCAAACACCGAGGGGTCGGGAATTATGACCTTTTTGATGTCGGCTCCGACGGCGCGGAGCTTTCCGACGATATCGTCGTAGCCGCGCTCGATGTAGTGGATATCCTCAATCTCGGTGCGTCCGGAAGCGGCGAGCCCGGCGATTATCATCGCGACTCCGGCGCGCAGGTCGACCGCCTTGACCGGAGCGGGAGAGAGCTCGTGTCCGCCCTCGATTATAGCCGTAGCGCCGTCGACGTTGATGTTCGCGCCCATGCGCTTGAGTTCCTCGACGTAGCGGAAGCGGTTGTCGAAAACCCCCTCGGTCAGGCAGGAGACTCCCTTTGCAAGGCAGAGCAGCACGCCGATCTGCGGGTTCATATCGGTCGGGAAGCCGGGATAGGGCAGCGTCTTGATATTGACGCGGCGAAGCTCGCCGGTGTGTCTGACGTCGATGGAATCGTCGTTTTCAATGACCTCAACGCCCATCTCCTCTAACTTTGCGGAGATAGACTCAAGGTGCTTGGGTATCACGTTTGCGATATGCAGACAGCCTCTCGTAGCGGCTGCGGCGCACATATAGGTTCCCGCCTCGATCATGTCGGGGATTATCGCGTAGGTGCTGCCGTAGAGCTTATCGACGCCCCTTATCTTGATGACGTCGGTTCCGGCGCCGGAGATCTTGGCTCCGCAGGAGTTGAGGAAGTTCGCAAGATCGACGACGTGAGGCTCGCGGGCGGCGTTTTCGATGACGGTTGTACCCTTGGCTTTAGCCGCGGCGATCATGATATTTATCGTGCCGCCGACAGTCACGGTGTCAAAATAGATCGAAGCGCCGGAAAGTCTCTCGGCTCTGGCGTCGATATAGCCGCCCTCGACCCTGACCTCGGCTCCGAGCGCCTTGAAGCCCTTGATATGCTGATCTATCGGCCGCACTCCGAAGTTGCAGCCGCCGGGGAGTCCGACATAGGCCCGGCTCCAGCGTCCGAGCTCGGCTCCGACAAGATAATACGAGCCGCGCATCTGCCGCACGAGCTCGTAGGGCGAGAGCCCGCCTCTTGCGGGACGCGAGTCGATCTCGACCGTATTGCGTCCGAGCATCCTGATCCGGCAGCCCATAGCCGCCAGAATATCGAGCGACAGCGAAACGTCGCTGATACCCGGAACATTTTCAATAACGCATTTATCATCAATAAGCAGCGTCGCGAGGATTATCGGGACGGCAGCGTTCTTGGCGCCGCTGACCTCAACTGTTCCGTGAAGCGGTCTGCCGCCGTTTATGATTATTTTCTCCATAATTACCTTTTCCCGTCGGCAAAGCGCGGACGGATCATTATATATATATTAGACTTGTTCGATAACCCTCCCGATACGTTAACTTGCGTCGCCAATTTGATACGCTCAGGTGGGGTCATCGGACAGGTCTATTAGAGAGATGTCCGGCGATCCCGCAGAAAGACGGCAGAGCGCCGTCCGGACACTGGGATCAGCGGACAAATCTGTTATGAGTACGCCGAATTCATACCATATTCAAACAAGCATGGTTATCCGATAAATATTATAGCACCTATCTAACAAAAAAGGAAGTGCTTTAACAAAATGTTTACAATTCGCGCTACTTTGAGCTGTAGTACTGAGTACCCTGAGCCGCGTTGTATACGATAACAGTATCGTCGCTGTGATCTATTCTCCAGCCGGGGATGAAATAGAGCGCGGTCTTTTCGGAATCCATATAGGTCGTATAGCAGGAGGACAGCGAGGTCACAGCCGGAAGCGGATCTCCGGCGCTCTCGCGCTTTGAGGAGAGATTGCCGTAATCGGCAAACAGGATGTTCACCTGATCGTAGAGCTCATAGTCGTAGCTTCCGCCGACGCCCTCGAAATACCAGCGTCCGACCGCGGTCACAAGCTCCTCGTCCCTGAAAACGCAGACCACTCTGTGCCGAAAGACCTCGGTTCTGTTCAGCCGCTGCGAGACCAGTACGAACGAAAGCCCGCGCTCCTCGTCATAAAAGCCGCCCTCGATAAAGGCGGTCAGCCCCGACTCGTCCTGTTCTCCCGGCGAGAGGAACGCGACGGCGAGCTTTGACAGCGCCGCGAGCCGCGTTTTTCCGATCTCCGGGCTCTCTTTCGCCGTATTTTCAAAATTATCCGCGGTAATGTCAGTATATGCCGCTCCGTCCGGATTGTTATCGCTCCAGTAGACAAAGCTGAAATCCTTTGTGAACTCGATATTCCGGTATTCGCCGTCCGGCGCTCCGGAGGATATGCGGGTAGAGCCGTCGGGCATGGGATAGACGCGCAGAGCGCTCGCGTCCGACTCCGTGAGCCTCGACGCAACGGCGATATAATAGGAATCGTCGCCGGGATAGAGGCTCTCAAAGATATCCGCTTCGAATTTGCGCTGCGGGATATGGTTCAGCTCGATCTCAAGCCCGCGCTCCGAGAG
>CACXED010000216.1 GCA_902766575.1 uncultured Ruminococcus sp.
ACTATCAACGACGCAATCTACAACCGCAACGAAAAGGTCAAGCAGAAGCTCAACTGCGAGATCACCGAGGTCAACGCCGAGGACTACAATACGATGGCGACCGACCTCCAGAAGCTCGTTGTCGCCGGAGACGATGAGTACGATGCGGTTTATATGCCGATGTTCCTGCTGATTGGCGGTCTGACCGAGGGCTATTATAAGTGCCTTGACGACGTTGACACGCTGCACCTCGACGAGCCATGGTGGGATCAGGTCATGCTGAACGCGACCTCGGTCGGCGGCAAGCACTATTTTGCGACCAGCTCGGCGCATCTGATGGGCTGGGACGGACTCTGGTGCCTGTTCTTCAACGAGTCGATGATGGACGACCTCAAGCTCGAATACCCCTATCAGCTCGTCCGCGACGGCAAATGGACGCTCGATCAGCTCTCGATTTACTCAAAGGCAGCGGCTAACCTCAACGGCGACACGAGCTTTGCCAAGGACGCCAACGGAAATTCGGTCTACGGCTGCGTCTCTTTTGAAAACGCCGTGATGAAATTCCTGTTCGGCTTTGGCGTAGACTTCGTCAGCAAGGACGCAAAGGACGAGCCGGTTCTCTCCTGCACGAGCGAGCGCTTTATCGAAGCCTGCCAGCGGCTCGCCGGTTATTTCAGCAGCGACGGCGAGTATCTGTCCGCCGACTCCGACTCCTCAAAGGATACATACTACCAGAATTTCTATGAAAAGCAGCGCTCGCTTTTCCTCGGTGCGGAGCTCAAGACCGCTCAGCTTCTACGTCCGATGGAGCAGTCATTCGGAATAGTGCCGTTCCCAAAGCTCGACGAGTCGCAGGAAAACTATCGCTCGACCGCGGTTCATCAGTGCGCGGTGTTCACGATCCCGGTCACGAACAATTCGCCTGAGAAGGTAGGACTGCTTTTCGACGCGCTGTCCTATGAATCGGACGAGACCGTCCTCGGCCCGTATTTCGACATTCTGGTCGAGCAGAAGGGACTCCGCAACAACGAATCGATCGAGATGCTGAATCTCATCAAGGAGACGCGCTCGTTTGATATCGGCATTTCCTATCAGTGGGTCAAGAGTATGGAGGAATCGCTGCGCGGCAAGCTGCTCGAGGGCAGCACTGACGTCGTCGGAGTTATCGACACCTACAAGAACGAGGTTCAGGATAATATCGACAAGATGCTCGAGGGTATGAAATAAACAATACATCGAACAAAAGAAAACCGCCGCATTTAACGCGGCGGTTTAATTTTTATAGCATTGTCACGACCAGTTCCAGATGATCGGCTGACCCTTGACGTAGCCGGTGAGGGGCTCGAGGATTCCGTTCTCCATGACGTAGACGCGGTCGGCGTGAGCGGCGATCGACAGGTCGTGCGTGACCATGATGATCGTGACGCCGAGCAGATCCTTCGTTTTGAGCAGCAGCGACAGCACCTCGTCGGCGTTCGAGCGGTCGAGGTTTCCGGTCGGCTCGTCGGCAAAGACGACCGACGGACGGTTGATCAGCGCGCGGGCTATCGCGACACGCTGCTGCTGACCGCCCGAGAGCTCGGACGGCAGATGGTGCAGACGGTCGCCGATGCGAAGCGTCTCGACTAACTTTTTGAGGTTCTCCTCGTAGCTGTAGTCCGGCTTGTTGCACATGACGGTCGGTATCAGGATGTTCTCAAGCGCGGTGAACTGAGGTATCAGATTGTGCTTCTGGAAGATGAATCCGGTATAGCTGCCGCGGAAGCGCGCGAGCTCATCCGGCGGCATCTGCGTGATGTCGTGTCCGCGGATAAAGACGTGTCCCGAGTTCGGAACGTCAAGTCCCGCGCAGATCTGTAAAAGCGTAGATTTTCCCGAGCCGGAAGCTCCGATTATCGCGACGAATTCCTTGTCCTTGACGGTGAGATTTGCGCGGTTGACGGCGGTTACGACCGTATCGTACTGACGGTATTGCTTGATTATCGACTCGCAGCTGAGTATAACGCCCATTTTAATATGTTCCTTTCGTTAAATCTATCATTCGTCGCCGGTGTATTCGCGGGAATTTTCGGTAGCGGCAAAGCGCCTGAAGAAGCTGCCGAGCGGGAGCATCGAGGAGAAGTATCCGCAGAGCAGTGACATCGCCGCGCTGAAAATCTGCGCAATGACCGGGATATGCACGGCGTAATAGTAGGAGGTCGTTCCGCCGTAGAGCGCGGGCGGTATTCTCGTGACAGCGAGCTGAATTATCGTTATCATCAGCCACGAGAGCAGCAGACAGGAGACGGTAGCTATCCCCGCGAGGGTCAGACCGTTCTGACGCGAGAGCCGCTTGATATCGTCCTTGATGGATCCGAGCCAGAGCAGCACCGAGAACTCCTTTTCTCGCTTGCGCACAAACAGCGTCTGCGAGAAGAACCAGATCAGCGGCGAGATCGCGAGCACCAGGAAGGATATCGCGATTATCAGCGCAAAGTAGTTCATCGAGCGGGTGATCAGATAATTGGAATTGACATGATTATCGGTGAGGAGTATCCGTCCATTGTAAAGCGATGTGTAGGAGCGTACCCGATCGAATATCGCCTTGGTTTCGTCTGTCGATTTATTCCGATCAATAAAGAGCTGAATAGTGGTCGGCTCGGCGGCGTCGTCGTGGACTATCTGGCGGTAGACGTTCTTTGAGACGTAGATTGGGCTTCCGCTCAGCGTCGACATTCCGTCGATGACCGCGCAGACGTGAAGCTCTATATAGTCCATGTTGTAGAACTGGAGCTCCTGACGCAGACGGTTCTTGCCCTCGAGATTGTAGTCTATCTGCCGCTTCTGACCCGCGAAGGCTCCGATTCTTATCGTGTCGCCGATCTTGTAGTTGCAGACCTTTTTGTTGCCGACATAGTTGGAGACGATGACAGCTGTGTCGTCGGTCAGTATCTCGTAGGGATCGCCCTTGACGCTGTAGTCCCAGAGCTCGCTTGTCAGCGCGTCGATCATGGTTTTGTCGATCAGCGTATAGGTCACGTCGCTGGTAGCGCGGAAATCGGGATATTCCTCGGGGACGACGAAGCCCGCTCCGGGACGAACCGCCGACGCCTGTATCAGCGTATGCGAGCGGTAGCCGAGCGCGTCGGCTTC
>CACXED010000217.1 GCA_902766575.1 uncultured Ruminococcus sp.
AGGCGACGGCATTGCGCAGAAAGGTCAGTATCAGGCTGACAATATTGCTCCAGATGTAGACTCGCGCTCCGCGCATATGAAAGGCTTCCTTTGCCCGCATCGCCGAGCGGTACATCGAGTCGAACCACGGACGCAGACCGAAAATGCGGATATCCTTTGCCGACTGTATATCTCCGGCGCATTTGGTCACGCAGTTAAGCGAGCGGTCGATTTCCCGAAGCTCATCCTTGTGACGGTAGCCCCAGCCGTTTATGTATCGGTTGACAAAATAGCCGGGTATCGTCGTCGCCAGTATCAGCAGCAGCAAAAGCGGCTGAACATTGGTCAGGAGCAGAACATAGATTATGAATCCGGCGATATTCTTTATAAGATTGAACAGCGTGTACCATATAGATTCAGCCGCGGCGCTGTTGTTGCCGGTGCAGGCGCTCGCCTTGTCGCAGATTTTTTTGAAATTCTCGTTTTCGACGTTGCAGTAGGAGGTCGTCGCCGCCTTGTTGTTGATCAGCGCGATTACCACGCTGCGCAGCGTTATCCGTCGGTAGCCGTCTATCGTGCCGACATAATTTGTCAGACAGCGGCAGAGCATCAGCAGACCGAGCATCAGTACAATCGTCAGTATCAGCTGCCCGACCGGCGCTTTCTGCTCCACCGACCGCAGCACCAGCGGCGATATGAACAGATTCACTAAATTCTCGGTCACGGCTAAGAAGGTCGTGAACAATCCGCCAAAGATTATCAGCGGCTCGTGCTTGCTTGCCAGCTTCACCATAAAGGCTACGCAGGCGGGAGCGCCGTATTTTGGCTTCGGCGGCTTTTCTTTTTTGGGTTTTTCAGCTTTGCTCATAAGTAACTCCTTGTATTTTTCGGATTTGTCCTTGATGATGATATGATATCACAAAATCCCTCTCTTGTGTGGATTCCGGGACGAATCGCACTCAGGGAGGGACGAATTGCAGATATCGCGTCAATTAAGCGGAAGAAGTATTTCGGTCGTGAACGCGCCGTCCTCGCTGTTGCGGGAGAGATAGCCGCCGTAGCGCTCGACGATGCTGTCGATCCGGACAAGTCCGAAGCCGTGTCCGTCGCCTTTAGTCGATTCATATCGGTTACCGAGCTTTTTCTGCTTCTTTCCGGCGCAGAGGTTTGTCACCGAGATATAGAGCCTTGACTCCTTGGTGTCCATATAGACCCTCACCATGCGCTGCTCCTCGGGCAGTGTCAGACTTGCCTCGATGGCGTTGTCGAGCAGATTTCCGATTATCACGCAGAGGTCGAGCTCGGAGATCGACAGCTTCACCGGGATCTGCACCGAGGTCTTGACCGGGACGTTCTTCTCAGCGGCGAGCGAGAGCTTGCTGTTGAGTATCGCGTCTGCCATCGGATTTCCGGTCTTGACCGCCGCGTCTACGGTTTTGAGATCGGTGTCGAGCATATCGAGATACCGCCAAAGCTCATCGAGCTCGCCCGATTTCAGCAGCGCTTTCATCGTGCCGATGTGACTCCGGTAGTCGTGACGCCAGCCGCGCATCTTTCGGTACATGGTGTCGACCTCGCGGTAATGGATGTCGATGAGCTCGCGCTGATAGGCGGTGAGCTTCTTGTCTACATATTTTGACAGTAATGACATGGTAATCAAAGCCTTTCTATTATCGCGCGGTTCACCGCATCGTAGCAGCCCCGCGGGAGCGGTATCATCGAGCCGTCGGAGAACTGCAGCTCGCTTCTCCCTACGCGCCGCAGCTTTGACAGGTTGACGATATACGAGCGTCCGACGCGGAAGAAGCGGTAATCGAGCTCATTTTCAAAGTCGCCGAGCTTTTTTCTGACCTCATAGACTCTGCCGCTGTCGTCGCGGATATTGACATAGTTCCGAGATGCCTCAAGACGGATGATATTTCCGAGCGGTATGCGCATAAGCTCGTCCGAGGTTTTGAAGGTCAGCGTTCTCTCGGCGCGTCGGAGACGTTCGGCGGCGCGGTCCATGATGCTGAAGAATTTCTCGCTCTCGGCGGGCTTCATCATATAATGGAGAGCCGAGACGTCGTAGCCCTCGGCGATGTAATCGGAATGTCCGGTCAGAAACACTATCTGAACCGCGTCGTTCTCCGCCCGTATTCGTTTTGCGAGAGCTATTCCGTCCATGCCGCGCATCTCGATGTCGAGCAGCAGAATATCCCAGCATTTGTCGGCTGAGTAGGCGAACAGGAACTCCTCCGCCGACGCGAAAAGTGCTTGATTTATCATTTCCGACCGGGATTTTGCCCAGTCGTTCAGAAGCTCCGCGGCGTTTGAGGCGTCGGCAGAGCTGTCGTCGATCACGGCTATTCTAAGTGGCATATGCAGCGCTCCGTTCAAATTATTTACTAATATTATACCATTCCGCGCGGAGCTTGTAAAGAGATAATAAAAAGAAAAAGCGGCGCTGACTCCGCTTGATGATATAATCTCCGTCGTAGTCAGCGGCGGAGGAAATCTGGCGTCAGAGATCGACTCGATGCGCGGTCAGGTCGAAGCGGCGATCGGCGAGACAATCTCGCTGATCATGGACGACTGAAAACTATTATTATGAGAAAAGCCCCGGAACGGGGCTTTTCTTGGCTTTTATGCTTCTGACTTCAGCGGCTGATAGGACATTCGAAGCGGTTTTTGCCGGTGTCGGTCGGGATCTTTGTCGGATAGCCTCCGCCAAAGCAGGCGGCGCAGTGCGGAGCGCCCTCGGCGAGATGGCAGGCGTGGTCGAGACTCAGATATCCAAGCGAGTCCGCGCCGATTATCCGCGCTATCTCGTCGCAGGTATGATGGCAGGCGATCAGATTCTCGCAGGAGTCGATGTCGGTGCCGTAGTAGCAGGGGCTGACGAAGGGCGGAGAGGATATACGGACGTGAACCTCGGTGGCTCCGGCTTCACGGACGAGCTTGACGATCCTGCCGCTGGTCGTGCCGCGGACTATCGAGTCGTCGACGAGAATGACCCGCTTGCCGCGGATAGCGCTCTCGATCGGGCTGAGCTTTATGCGCACCTTGTCCTCGCGCTCGGACTGACCGGGCGAGATGAATGTGCGCCCGATATACTTGTTCTTGACAAATCCTATTCCATAGGGTATGCCGGAGGCGCGTGAATAGCCGAGCGCGGCGTCGATTCCCGAGTCGGGGACTCCGATGACGATATCCGCGTCGACCGGATGCTCGGCGGCGAGGTATTCGCCCGCCTTGAGATGAGCCTCCTGAACCGAAACGCCGTCGATTACCGAATCTGAGCGCGCAAAGTAGATGTACTCGAACAGACAGAGCGCCGGAGTTGCTTTTTTGCAGTGGTCGGTTATCGACTTCACGCCCTCGCGTCCGAAAACGACGATCTCGCCCGGCTCGATGTCGCGGACGAACACCGCTCCGACCGCCGCCAGAGCGCAGCTCTCCGACGCGACTATGTAGCTGCCGTCGGGACGGATGCCATAGCAGAGCGGACGCATACCGCGCGGGTCGCGGAGAGCTATCAGCTTCATCGGCGACATTATGATCAGCGAATAGGAGCCCTCGAGCCGATCCATCGCCGCGCTGATCGCTTCCTCGATGGAGGGATGGGTCAGCCGCTCGCGCGTGACCGTGTAGGCGATGATCTCGGTGTCGCTCGTCGTGTGGAATATCGAGCCCTTGAGCTCGAGCTCGCTTCTGAGCTCGGCGGCGTTGGTCAGGTTGCCGTTGTGAGCGACTGCCATAGTTCCCTTGATGTGATGCACCTCGATGGGCTGGCAGTTGGCGCGGCTTCCTCCGCCGGTAGTGCCGTAGCGGACGTGACCGACGGCGATATTTCCGTCGCCGAGCTTTGCGAGCGTCTCATGGTCAAAGACCTCGTTGACAAGCCCGATGTCCTTGTGCGAGGTAAAGACCCCGTCGCGGTCGACGACGATGCCGCAGCTCTCCTGACCGCGGTGCTGGAGAGCGTAGAGACCGTAATAGACGGTCGCGGCGACGTTCTGGTTCACGTTTGAGTAGATGCCGAAAACGCCGCATTCCTCGTGAATTGAGTCAAACATTTCGAGTATATCCTTTCGTATGAAGTTTTGACAAAAGCAAAAAGGCGCGTCTCGCAGCGGAGAGACAGAATCCCTCCGCAGCGGACGCCCTTGTCCTTAAATTATTGATATATCGGCTATTTGTCGTAGGTGCGGACGATGTTCTCCGCGACCTCGCGTCTTGTAAAGCGCATATCCATTGCCTGTTTTTCTATGTAATGGTGCGCGTCCTTTTCGGTCATGTTCAGGTTTTCGATGAGAAGCCACTTCGCCCGGTTGACCATGCGGATGTCCTCCATCTTTTCGCGCAGAGAGCGGTTCTTCATCTCCATGCGTGAGAGCCTTGAGCTCAGAGCCGCGAGCAGCTTGACCGCCGCGTAAAAGCTCTGGCGCTGACAGGGCTTTCCGAGAGTCAGGATCCCGCTGTCCTCAACCTTGAACGCCGTCTGATCGTACATATCGTTCTTGACGAGAAGCAGTATGCCCATCGTGGTGTCCGAGAGCTCGAGCGCCAGCTCGATTCCGAAATCGTCCGGCAGCGGCGTGTTGATTATAAGTATATCGACCTGCGACGAGATCAGCATACGCTTTACCTCGCCCGCCGAACGCAGCGGCTCCTCTATCTCAAATTCGTCGGTAGGGAGCATTTCATTCACATAATCGAAGAACCTGTCGGCGCCTGACACGATAAGAACGCGGTGCTTTTGTCTTGTAGGTGTCATATGGTTTTGTTACCGTCAGTTCAGTGACTCTATAATCTTCTCCGGAAGCACGGATCTTACGAATTCGCTGCGCTTTGCGAGCTCGTCAGCCTCCTCGAGGCTTTCAGGCAGCTTTTCGAGCGCGGAGGTGATCGATTTGTCGGCGGTGTAGAGATTGACGTTCACCGGATCCGGGCATTTCATGTGCCTGTCGATCCCGTCGAGTCCCGCGTAGATGAGCATCGCGTAGGCGATATAGGGATTGGCGCAGGGGTCGGGCGAGCGGAGCTCAATGCGTCTGTATTCGCCCTTTGCAGCGGGGATCCTGATGAGCTGCGAGCGGTTCTCCGGCGACCAGGTGACGTATCTCGGAGCCTTCATCTCGCCAAGACGCAGATAGGACTCGGGACGGTTGTTGAGAAAGGCGGTCATCTCGCGGATGTGAGCGATTATTCCCGCCATGAACTCTGGCGTGCGGTCGACTCCGTCGCGGCAGGAGAGCGAAATGTTGACGTGCATACCGTTTCCGCTCTCGCCTGGCAGAGGCTTGGGAGAGAAGTCGGCGTACAGACCGTTGTGCATCGCCGCGGCTTTGACGACCGTGACGAAGTTGACCGCGTTGTCGGCTGCCGACATGGCGTCGCTGAATCTGAAGTCGATCTCGTTCTGACCCGGGCCCTCCTCGTGATGAGAGCTTTCGGGACGTATGCCCATGTCGATAAGCGTCAGACAGATCTCGCGCCGGATATTTTCGCCCTTGTCCTCGGGCGCGACGTCCATATAACCTCCGCGGTCGAAGGGAATCGAGGTCGGATATCCGTTTTCGTCGGTCTTGAAAAGATAGAATTCAAACTCGGAGCCAAAGCTGACCGTGACTCCCTTTGCCCGGGCGGCTTCGACAGCCTTTGAAAGGATATAGCGGCTGTCGGCTTCGAAGGGCGTTCCGTCCGGGTATCTGATGTCGCAGAACATCCGGACGACCTTTCCGTGCGACGGACGCCACGAGAGCACGTTCAGCGTCGACGGTATCGGAAAGAGCAGCAGATCGCTGCGCTCCTCGCCGCCGAAGCCGCGGATGGCTGAGGCGTCAAAGGAGATTCCGTCCTCAAAGGCGCGCTTAAGCTCGGGGGGCATGATCGAGATATTTTTCTGTCTGCCCTTTGGGTCGCAGAAGGCGAGGCGGATGAACTTTACGTCCTCCTGCTCTATGAAGTCAAAGATTTCCTCTGCGGTATAGATCATTATATCGTGGTCTCCCTTTGATAAGTTGCGTATGCGCCCGACCGACTGCCGGGGCGTCGCGATACCTTATTATTATAACACGGAGAGAGGTGCTTGTCAATGGTTATATTAGATATAATTTGAAGCGTCCGGGGGCGTCCGGATAGACGCGCGGCAGCCCGCAGCGACCTGACAAGCTCTGACGGGTCCCGGAATTGCGGCATAATTTGTTTGTCAGAAAAAATACTGACATTGCAAAAAAAACATAAAACATTGCAAAAAACGCTGGATTTTGAATCACTTGTTGACAAAATGTATACGGTGTGCTATAATAATATCGGAAGTTCGGTAAATTGAACTTATCCGACTATGTTTTCGAAAGGAAAAAGTACAATGAAAAAGATCGCATCTCTCCTCTGCGCGGCTCTCATTGCTGCAGCCGCAGTCATCCCCGCATCCGCTGCTTCTACCGACAAGTGGATCGCCGGCAACGGTTATCTCATCGACGGCAAGAACTCCCCTGTAACTGTTAAGGAGACCGACAAGGGTATCCAGGTCAGCCACGGCGGTTACTACACCGACGGCAAGAACTGGGGCGGCGTCGCTTACAGCGATAAGGTCGACCTCGACGGCTTCTCCGTTGAGATCACCATCGACAAGCTCCCCGACACCGACGACGACACTTGGTTCAGCGTTGACTTCCTCCAGAAGCCCCAGCTTTTCCAGGTCGGCAACTTTGCTGACAATAAGGGTATTGTCAACCTGATCCGCTGGAGAAATGCGGATGAGTTCCAGACCTTTGGTCCGTCTGAATGGAAAGGCGCAGGCACCGATCCCAAGAACGATGCGTTCAACCTCAAAGTTGGCGACACTCTTAAGGTTTCTGTTGCAAAGAAGGATGGCAAGTACGCACTTACCATAAACGGCGTTGAGTCGAATACCAAGTATGACCTCACCGGCATCGCTGACGACGGCAAGGCTTACCTCGTAATCTCCTGCTCGATGAAGGATTCCCCCGCTGACGGCTTCCAGTACACCATCACCAAGATGAACGGCAAGCCCGTTGTCGAGGCTAAGAAGGCTGACACCTCCGCTCCCGCTACCGGAGACGCCGGAATCGCTCTCGCCGCACTCTGCGTTGCATCTCTCGCAGGCGCTGTGATCGTTTCCAAGAAGCTCAGAAGAGCATAATTAAAGTCAGATCCGAAGAATAAAGTAGTCCCCCGGGACTCCGCATGGAGTCCCGGGGGACTGTCTTTTGATTTGTTATCTTCTCAGCACCTTCAGGGCGCCGCGGACTATCGGCATGAAATTGAACAGCAGTATCAGCACAACGCACATTATCTGAATGAATATCCAGCCCTGAAGCTCGAATATCATAAAGACCGTCTGAACGCCGATGACGATCGCGTTGGCGAGGAGCTTCTTTTCGTGGATATCGAAGTAGATATAGCGCCGTGTGTTCACCGCGCGGATCACAAAGACTAACAGATAGCTTATCAGCGTCGCGAGAGCCGCTCCGTTGGCTCCGAGCCGCGGGATCATGATGAGATTGAGAATTATATTCGAGACTGCTCCGGCGGCTGAGGTCAGGAACGACTGAACGCTCTTTTTGTCGACCAGATAGACGCTTCCCATGAACGTGACGAGACTCGACGCTATCGTAGCGGCGATCAGCAGCGGCATATATCGCCAGGCCTCGTAGTAGGCGTCGCTGAACATTATCCGCGCGATTATCTTTGAAAAGGAGATGAGCATCGCCGCGGAGATGAACATCAGCGCCTGAAAGCTGTCGAACACGTTTCCGAAAAACGCAGAGTGCGCTCTGCGCGAGGACAGGTCGCGCTCGGTGACGGCTGAGAACTGCCATGCTTCGATGAACATTCCCGAAAGCAGGATCAGGATCGTCGGTATCTTGAACGCCACGCCGTAGAGACCGTTGGTCGTGCCGTCGATCATGCTCTTGATCATAAAGCGGTCGGAGACGTTGACTATCCACCAGAAGATCGTCGTAGGTATCAGCGGCAGGCTGTAGGCGAGCATTTCGCGCATCAGCCAGCGGTCAAAGTAGCGCGGCTTTATTGCGTAGTCGAGCCGCACCAGCCGGAAAAGCATCAGCGACACCACAATATCCGAGATCACCGTGCTCAGCACATAGCCCGTGACCGAGAGCTTGAACACCACCAGAAACAGGATGTTCAGCGCGACGACTATCGCCGTTCCGATTATACCCTGAACGGCGAAAAGCGTCGTCATTCCCCTTGCGCGGACATACTGCGCGAAAAGCGAGTGAATGTTCGCTACAAAGGTGTAGAGCACGATGAGCCACATATAGCCGTCAAAGTACTCAAAGGAGTTCAGGATCGGAAACAGCACCAGTACCGCCGCCGTTCCGAGCAGTATCACGACAAACCCGGTCGTGAGCACGCATTTCCGGTTGATGTTCTTATCGAGCGTGAATCGGAACACCGTTTCGCATATCCCCAGCGCCATTATCGGCATCAGAAGATTTGCGCTCTGGGTGATTATGTCCGCCGACGAGTACTCCTCCGGCGAAAGGCAGGCGGTGTAGAGCGGAACGAGCAGGAAAACTATCAGCTTTGAGGCAAACGTGCCAAAACCGATTATGAATGTGTTCGAGAGCAGCCGCTTGTATTTTCTTTCCATATATTATAACCGTCCGTGTGAGTTTGAAGTCGTATGAGATTGCGGTCAGATCCGACCGCTTACTCAGAAAAGAGGCGAGAGTATTCGCAGCACGCTCATCATAAGACCGCTGCGGCGTTTGATCTTTTTGTATTTTTCCGGCGTGATCTCCTCGCACGCTCTCAGCGTCTCAAGGAAGTCCTGCTTGACGTCGAGTACGGACGGGCTGCCATAAAAGAGCGACGCGCACTCAAAATGCAGATAAAGGCTCCGGTAGTCGAGGTTTATCGACCCGACCACAGCGGTCGAATCGTCGCTGACAAAGGTCTTTTGATGAATGAAGCCGGGGGTATATTCGTAGATCCTGACGCCGCTCTCCATCAGCTCGCCGTAGAAGGAGCGGGTGACGCAGAAAACGTATTTTTTGTCGGGAATGTGCGGAGTGATGATCCTCACGTCTACGCCGGATTTGGCCGCGAAGCAGAGCGCCGTTACAAGCTCGTTGTCGGGGATCAGATAGGGAGTCGTGATATAGATATAATCCTTGGCTTTATTTATAAGATTGAAGTAAACGAGCTCGCCGACCGACTCGCCGTCAAGCGGAGTGTCGGCATAGGGCTGACAGTATCCGAGCCCGGCGGGACTGAAGCCCTTGGGATCAGGCTTTGCGATGAAGCGGCTTATGTCCGGGTCTATCGGCTTTGAGATATACCAGGTCTCAAGGAACATCATCGTGAAGCTCCTGACCGCGTCGCCCTTGATCATGACCGCCGAGTCCTTCCAGTGTCCGAAGCGGTCGTAGGCGTTGATATACTCGTCGGCGAGGTTCACTCCGCCGGTGAAAGCGGTCTCGCCGTCGATAACGACGATCTTCCGGTGGTCGCGGTTGTTCTGAATGACCGTCGCCAGCGGTACAAAGGGATTAAAGACCATTACCTTTATCCCGAGCCCCTCGAGTATTTTGTCATAATTCTTGGGCAGAGTGGACATACAGCCCATACCGTCCCAGATAATCCTGACCTCGACGCCCTCCTTGACCTTGGCGATCAGAATCTTAAGTATCGTATCCCAGAAAAGCCCCTCCTGAATTATAAAATATTCGAGGAAAATGAAGCTCTTTGCCTGTGACAGCTCGCGCTTGAGCCACTCGAATTTAACTTCTCCGCTCGGCAGATAGACCGAGTAGGTTCTACCGTAGACCGGGAATTCAGCCTTGTTTGCAAGGTAGGAGGCGTTTGCGGCTTTGGTACGGGAGATCTTTTTCAGCTCGTCGATTATGACGGGATCCTGACGCATATACGGCTTGACAGCCCTGTGCGCGACCGCAGCTTTCTTTTTGAACCGGTGAGTTGAGGATTGAAGCGACGCGGCGATGTACATCAGCCCTCCGAAAAGCGGGAACGCGAGGATCATTATCGACCAAGTGAGCTTGTACGCCGGATTTTGTCTGCGGTTGACGATAAAGACGACTACGAGCAGGCTGATTATGGTCAGCGCGGCGTAGATCGGCACCGCGTAGGAACCGAGCATCCAGATCGTCACGATAAAGCCTATGACCTGCAGCGCGGCGAAGAAAGCGGTGATTATCAGTCTGCCGGTAAAGCTCTTGAGATATTTTCTGCGCAATGGCAGCCCTCCCTTTTTATTTATCCGCTGAATTACTATTATACCACATCGGAAGATGCAAATCAACCGTAAAATTGTAACTAAACGGCGATGAGGAAAAATTATGATAAAACGCTTGACTAAAATTTGAAAATTTACGAAAAAGGTGTTGACATTGGACAGAGATTGTGTCATAATATAGGTAAGAGCGATTTGTGCTCTTTCAAACGATTTCATTACATAAGTGAGGAAGAAATTATGTCCGCTAAGATCAAGGTGACTGTCTGGAACGAGGGACGTCACGAAAAAAGCAATAAGGCCGCTCAGGAAATGTACCCCAACGGTATCCACGGCACCGTTAAGGCATTCCTTGACAAAAACGACGATATGGAGGTTCGCGCCGTCACTCTCGACGATCCGGAGCAGGGACTTCCGGATTCGCTGCTCAACGACACCGACGTTCTGATGTGGTGGGGTCATATGGCTCACCACGAGGTCAACGACGCGCTTGTTGATAAGATTCAGTACCGCGTTTTCAACATGGGTATGGGCTTTATCGCCATGCACTCGGCTCATATGTCCAAGCCCTTCCGCAAGATGGTCGGAACCACCGGCGAGCTCTCGTGGGGCGATGATCAGCACGAGATCGTCTGGAACCTTCTCCCGCAGCATGAGATCGCCGCAGGCATCCCCGAGTATTTCGACCTCGGCACCGAGGAGATGTACGGCGAGCCCTTCCGTATTCCTCAGCCCGACGAGCTCATCTTCACGAGCTGGTACGAGGGCGGAAACATCTTCCGCAGCGGCTGCACCTTCTATCGCGGCATAGGCAAGATTTTCTACTTCCAGCCCGGTCACGAGACCTGCGCGTCCTTCCACAACCCCTATGTTCAGCGCGTACTCACCAACGCTGTGCGCTGGGCTGCTCCGAAGGAGCTCGTCATCTCGACTCCGACCACCTGCCCGCATCGCTACAATCCTCTCGTCGAGATTGCAAACGGCGGAATCATGAAGCGCGGCTGATAACAAAGCGGCAAAACGGCGTGACGGCTCTGCCGCCGCGCCGATTTTATGAAAGGATAAATATTATGTTTATACTTCCGGATTATCATAAATCTACCGAAGTCCTTCATTACGGCTGCGAAGCTCCACGCGCCTACTTTGTTCCCGCCGAGACCAAGGAGAAGGCGGCGAGCCTGAACCGCGCCGGCTCGGCTTACTTCAAGTCGCTCTGCGGAGACTGGGATTTCAAGTACTACAGCTCTGTCGCCGACCTTGAGGACATCGACGCGATAACCGATTGGGAAAAGCTCACCGTCCCGAAGAACTGGCAGACCGAGCTCTCCCGCGGCTACGACGTCCCGAACTACACTAACGTCAACTACCCCTATCCGGTCGACCCGCCTCACGTCCCGAACGAGAATCCCTGCGGAGTTTACTCTCGCGATTTCACCGTACCGGCTGAACTGCTCGGCTCGAAGAAGGTTTATATCAATTTCGAGGGCGTGGATTCCTGCTTCTACCTCTATGTCAACGGAAAGTTCGCCGCATACAGTCAGGTCTCGCACATGACGAGCGAGATCGACGTCACCGATTACCTCGTTCCCGGACGCAACAATATCAAGGTCGTAGTCCTCAAGTGGTGCGACGGCTCTTATCTCGAGGATCAGGATATGTGGCGTATGTCGGGAATCTTCCGCGAGGTCTATCTGCTCTACCGCGAGCCGGTTCACATCGTCGATGCTTTCGTGAAGCCGCAGCTCTCGGCTGATTTCAAATCAGGCGAGGTTAAGGTCGAGTTGACCACAAACGCTCCTGCCGAGGTATCCTATAGCTTCGAGTGCAGATGCGGAAAGCTCGTCGCCGAGGGAAAAGCGGAGAACGGCGTGATTTCGTTCAAGGTCGACTCCCCGGCGCTCTGGTCGGACGAGGAGCCGAACCTCTATTCGCTCTACC
>CACXED010000218.1 GCA_902766575.1 uncultured Ruminococcus sp.
AGCCCCGCATACCTTTCGGTCTCGGACTTCAGCCTGTCCGGCAGACATTCCTCAATGCGTTCCGGAAAAAGTCCTGTCATTTGATAATCATCCTTTCCATTTTCAAATCCGGTGCTACATATATACGCCAGGGAGAATAAAAAAATGCGCGGAAACCAAATTCCGCGCAAGATGCTTTTCAGATTATTCCGTTCTGAAGATAAGGCTCGTAAGAGCTGTCGGTTATCCGGCTTCTGTCGGTGAGGATGCGGTCGAACACACCCTTTCCGCCCGGCTCGGCGACCGATAGGATAACCGTTTTCTCGGCTTTCGGATGGAATCCCACCTTGATATTCGTGACCACCGAGTCGAACCTGCCGTCCGAGCGGAAAACTGTCTGCGGCGAGACCCTGCCGTCCCACCAGAAGCAGAAGCAGTTGACATAAAGGCTCGACACGCCCGGAGCGTTCCGGTAGCCGACGCCGAAATGATCGCTGTAGCAGTAATCGTACCAGTTGTTCCCAGCCTTGTCGTAAAAGCCGCAGCTGTTCTGATAATCGGTGTAGTCCGAGAAGTAGAGCGGGTGAATATTCTTCAGCGCGTTTCCCGACGAGCGCAGCTCAAAGCCGGTGAAAACGCCGCCGATCCGCATATTCGTAAAGGTGTTGTCATAGCCCTCGACGAGAACGCCGATCGAGTCGGGCTTTTTGGTTCCGACAATATTGACCCCGGTGATATCCGCGTCGGAGGAGCCGCTGTTCGCGCCGCGCTTGATATGGATGCCGATCCGGGTGTGCTTGATCGACACATTGCGGATCGCGGTCTCTCTGCCGCTGTCTATCGAGACTCCGTCGGCTATGCCGCTGCCGTCGACGACGCCTCCGGTCAGAGAATAGTTGCTGCCGCAGGTCATGATATTGTTCGCCGGGAGCTTGCCTCCGAGCCGGATCATCGCCTCGGAGCTGCTCCAGCCGTCGGCGGCTCTGATCACTGCGTAGTTCGAGAGCTGGAGATCTACGCTTTTCGTCGGCTCGGCGGGAGTCATTATCGGCTTGCCGATGAGATAAACGCCGTCCGGGAAATAGATCGTGCGGTTGGGATTTTCGTCGATGAGACGCTGAATATCGTCCGAGACGTCGGTCTTTCCGTCAGCCCTGACGTCGGCGATCACATATCCGAGAGCAGAAATGCCGTCGTTCATGGTATCCTCCTCTATTCCGATTTGATATCCGCCTGTCCGAGCGCCTTTGCCGCAAGCTCCGCGTCGACGCGCAGACGCTCTAACTCGCAGACCTCGCGTCCCGGCTTCTTCAGCGAGCAGAGATGGTGAGCATGGCAGTCGGCGCAGCAGGCAAAGCCGTGGTCAAAGGACGCAGCCGGAGCAAAGATCGAGCCCTTCCCCGCCTTGAGCGACGCCTTTATCCGCCGTGTGAGCTCGTCAAGCCCGTCCCTGAGCCCGGCTCCGGAAAGCTCTCCCTCGCCGATGACGATTCCCTCCGGAGTTTCGCTTATCGACGCGCCCTCAGAGGTTTCGGAAACTGCGGCGGAGGGTATCGGCCTGTCCACGGCAAAGAGCCGTCCCTCGCGCCAGAGCGAGAGCAGCCTGTCATAGGTTTCGGAAATCGCGTCGCTGTCGTACTTTGCAAGATCGTATCTCAGCGACGACGGACATTCGGGCGCCATCGGCGTGATTATGTAGTCTGCCATCTTGTACCCGAGCTCGTCGACCTCGTGAACCTCGCCGCATTCGCTGTCGAACAGGAATCTGTGTACTCCGAATTTGAACTTGTGTATCATGTCAATACCTCCGATATCTACGAAATAAAACAAAATCCCGCCGGGACAGGAGCTCCTGTCGGGACGGGAGAATGATCATTGACGCTTAGCGGCTCTGCGTCTTGCCGCGGCAGCCGGATTTTTTCCCTGACTCATCGAGCCGCCATAGCCGCGCCTACGGACGGCGAACCCGCCCATCAGCGAGAGCACAAGGCAGACCGCATATCCGACAGCCGACCAGAGCGGAGACGCCGCCGCGCTCTGATTCCCGCGGAAGAACAGCGATATCAGCCACAAAAGCAACACATACGCGGCTCCTCCGACAAGCCCGGCAGCCGCGGCTCCGTCCCGGCAGCTCATCCCGGCGAAAACTCCGCAGACAACCGCTCCGACAAACAGCGTCCCCAGAGCGAATACTCTAAGTAGTTTCGACGGATCGTCCATTCCGAGCGCCGCAGCCGTCAGTATGAGCGACAGCACAATTATCGCGGCTATCCCGGCGATAAGCCCTCTCAGAGCCGCGCCGAGTATTCCTCCGGCTGAAGTCTGCTCGTCCCTCGATCTGTTTTTTGCCAAGCGTACCCCTCCTCACAAATGCCTTTGTGAAAGCATATGCGGGTGCGGGACAGATTATGTCAGCAGTCCTCGGCCTTGACGTCGATGCTCTTGACCGCGTTCTTGAGGATGCGGATCTTGGTGCCGTCGCGTCCGGTCTCGATCATGCAGGTCTCCTCCTTGATGCTGACGACCTTTCCGATAATGCCGCCGATGGTGGTGATCTCGTCGCCGACCTTGAGCGAGTTGCGCATATCGTTGGCTTCCTTTTCCTGCTTCTTCTGGGGTCTGTACATGAAGAAATAGAATATCGCGACCATCGCGACGAGCATGACTATCGTAGCGACGCCCTGAGCGCCGGCGTTTCCGGCGGCAGCGTCAGTAAGAAATAATTGCATAGCTTTTCCTCCAAAATAATTTATTACAGAATATTATAGCTCATCTCGCGGGTGATTTCAATAATAAATTGTAAATTTGTTCAGTTCATATACTCGCCGCGGATAAAGCCGATGTACTCCATGCAGTATTCGTCCTTTCCGGCGACGGCGGACGCGGCATAGACGGCGCGCTTCAGCTCCCTGGAGGTCGGATCGACTATCGCCGAGTCCAGCCCGCAGAATATCGCCGCCGAGACGAACGCCGCGTTGATGAACGCGCGCTTGGGCAGTCCGAAGGAGACGTTAGAGAGCCCGCAGGTCGTCTTTGAGCCGGTATTTTCCTTTATGAGCCGTATCGTGTCGAGCGAGGTCTTTGCGTTGGTGTCGAGGGTAGCGAGGGTTTCGCAGATCGCGTCGATATAGATATTCTCCTCGGAAACTCCGGCGGCGGTCAGCTTTGCGATAGCTGTCTTTGCACATTCGAGCCTGCCCTCGGCGGTGTCCGGGATGCCGTCGATACTCATCGGGAGCGCGATCACTCCGCAGCCGAGCTCAGCCGCGACCGGAGCGAGCTCGTCGATTCTCTCGTCGCTTGTCACCGAGTTGAGTATCAGCTCCCGTCCGGCGCAGAGCTTCGATACCCTTTTGAGAACCTCCGGGTCGGGCGAGTCGAGGACTATGCCGCATTCGCTGTTTTCGAGCACGAGCTTTACCACGCGCTCCATGACCTCGGTCTCCCCTGACTCAAACATCGCGGTGTTTATATCGAGATAAGCCGCGCCTGCGCTCTCCTGAGCCTTTATAAGAGCGATAACAGCCTCGTCGCCGCTTTTCATAGCCTCAAGGGCGCTGGGGATCGAGCTGTTGAGCTTTTCGCCAATTATTATCATTATTTACTCTCCATTCCTGATTATACAAAGCAAACGGCAAAGGTTCTGCCGCTTACAATATTATACCACACAAAGCGCGTCAATGTCAATTATCCCGGAAAAATTATGCCGTAGACGCTTCACGAAAATATCGCGCTTTTGCGGGATATTTTTGTAGCAAGGCGCAGAACTGAAGCAAA
>CACXED010000219.1 GCA_902766575.1 uncultured Ruminococcus sp.
CAGGCGCTCGACGTTTTTTTCGCCTGTGGAGAAGCGCTCGGCGACTCTTTTGTAGATCACTCCGATCGTACCGAGCAGAGACGGCTCAAAGACCGCCTCGCGTATCGCCTCGGTGAGAAAGAGACAGCCCTTTGTCCCGGGCCTGACCCTGAGCCGCGCCAGAGCTCCGGCGGCGTAGCTCCGGACGAAATCGTCCTCGTCGGCGGCTCCGCGCGGCATACGCCCGACAAGCTCAAGCGAGGCGCGGTAGAGAAGTCTCAGCAGGCAGTCGGAAAGCTCGCCGTCCGGAACCGGATACGGGATAGCCTCAAAGAGCTCGGGAGTGTCGTCGGCGGGAGTGACGCCGCCGCGCTCGCAGATATAAAGACAGCTCAGCCCGCCGTAAATGCGCAGCGCCTGACAGCGGGAATCAGCCATGCCCTCGCTGTCTTTTCGCGAGTCGTAGATCAGCGCGCGGTCGAGGATCAGCGCTGCGGCGCGTCTCGCCTCGACGATATCGTCAAAACGGCGGATATTCCTGACGCCCAGCTCACCGAGCAGTCTTTCGAGATGCGCGAACAGTCTGTCGTCTCCGGTGCAGACGAGCAGGCAGACGCGGCTGATGATCATAGGCTCAGAAGCTCCCTCCTCCTCCGCCGTGAGAGCGTCCGGACGACGAGGTGTGCGTCGACGAGCCTCCGCCGCCCGAGCTTCCTCCGTCATCATGCGGACGGGGAGACTTTGTCACATTGCGGAACAGGAACATATCGCGCTTTTCGGTGACGTTCAGGCTTCCGGGGACGGTATAGTCGGCGGCTCCTCCCTGAGAGCGGACGGTCTTGAGCTGCCCCTTCATCGCCGACGTTGCGATGAAAGCCGCCACGAGACCTATCACAAGGGCTATCAGCACCGAGGGCTTTGCTTTCGGCACGTCGACCGGAGAGCCTGCCCGGGCGCTCGCTATGTACTCGTCGCAGAGGTTGGCAAAGGTTACAAACGCACTGTAATACTCGCCGTCCGAGAGGTACGGGACGATCTCGTCACCGATCTGCTCGATGCCGTAGTCGGTCAGCGCGACCGCTCCGTAGCCGTAGGTCGTTATGTGCCATTTGCGCTCGCTCATCGCCAGCAGAAGGAGCATACCGTCGTCGCCCGGACCGTAGCCGAAGCCGTAATAGTCGTAGATATCGTCGGCAAGGCTCTCGGCGCTCGAGCCGTTAAGCGACTGGACAGTCACGACGGCGACCTCGCACTCCCGGCGCTCGCTGACGTCCTCGAGAGCCGACAGCAGCGCCGAATATTCGCTGTCCGTAAGGAGATTCGCGTCGTCGACCAGCAGCGGGAGCTGACGCTCCTCGGGTATCGCCGAGTTCGCCGCAATCGGCAGCGCCAAAAGGACGATCGAGACGATGAGAGTTAATATCCGTTTCATATCGTCCCTCCTCACAGCGACAGAATGAGCCACATCAGCAGATAAGCTGCGGCTCCGACCGCGGCTGTCAGCCCGGCGAACCACGCGGCGTAGGCGTTCTTATCGAGCGGCAGGTCTCCGACGAATTTTCCGGTCTGACCGTTCATCGCGAAGATGAACTTCTTTCCGTTCCAGTTCGTGTTGAGTATCCAGACAGGGAAAAGCGCGTATTTGGCTTTGCCGCTGTTCAGCCGGACGCTGCTGCTCTCGACGGTGGTTGTGGAGTAGCCGTTCACGGTTGAGCGGAAAGCGTTCTCGGTGCTGGCTTTCATGCGGGCTTTGGCGCGGGAGCGCTGCTGCTCGCTGTCGACGTCGTAGCGGTCGGCGAAATAGCCCGAAAGATAAGCGGTCTGGAAATCCACGGCTTCGCTTAGATTAAAGGGCTCGAGCGACTCCATGAGCTCGTCGGGCATCTTTGACGAGCCGTCGGCGGGAACGCTTCTGAACGCGAGACTTCCTCCGCGGGTGATTGAGTAGTGGCTCGTCTCGGTGTAGATAAAGTCGCGGTCGCTCCAGGTGCGCATACGTGTGCCGCGGTATTGGATATCGGCGTCGGCGGTCGCGTCGTAGAGCCAGAACGGAACGTAGATGCCCTTTATCTCGTCGATGTGGTTCTGATCGCGGAAGACCTTGGGCAGCAGCCGCTTTCCGGTCAGATGCTGCGAGAAAGCCGCTTTCGCCGCCTTTTTGTCGAGCTTGAACGGGATGACGAGATCGGGACGCAGCTCGCCCGAGAGCTGTCCGGTCATGACGACCGGATTTCCGCAATACGGGCAGTGAGTCGCGGCGGTAGTCTCGTCGGCGACGATCTCTCCGCCGCAGGACTTGCAGGAGTAGATTTTCAGACCGTCGGCCTCGCCGTCGCGCCATTCGTTTTCGGGATCGCTGGCGGCGCTGAGGTCGTCGGGCTTCTGCTCTTTCAGGATATCGTCGTAGCCGCGCAGAGTCTCGACGTCGAACTCGGTGTCGCAGTAGGGGCATTTCATCTTCTGAGCGGTGCTGTCGAACTCGATCTTACCGCCGCAGCAGGGACATTTGTACTCTAAGAGCTCAGCCATTATTTCGCGTCGTTATCGTCGAAGATATCTCCGCACTCGGGACAGAACTTCGGCGGATGAGCCGGATCGGCGGGCTCCCAGCCGCACTTATCGCACTTGTACTGAGGAACTCCGGCAGGCTTCTTCGCACCGCACTCAGCGCAGAACTTTCCCTTATTCACCGCGCCGCATGAGCACTTCCAGCCCTCCTCGGGCTTTTTCTCGCCGCACTCGAGGCAGAATTTTCCGGTGTTGGTCGTGCCGCACTTCGGGCAGACCCAGCCGTCGGCGGGCTTCGGCTCGGGCTTCTTTGCGCCGCACTCAGGGCAGAACTTTCCGGTTGCGGTAGCACCGCAGGAGCACTTCCAGCTGTTCGAAGCGGCAGGCGCAGCCTGAGCGGGCTGAGAGTTCTGCTGATTCTGCTGTCCCATCGCGAACAGGTTCTGAGCGTTCATTCCTCCGGCGTTCATAGCCATGCCCATGCCCATGAAGCCGGTCATAGCTCCGTTCTCGTTCGCAGCTGCGGTTTTCATCGCGTCCGCCTGAGCGCCGACGAGAGTAGCCGCAGCCATCGTCGGGTCGCGCATGATAGCCGTGCGCTGTGCCTGCTTGATCATCTCCGCGTCCTCCTCGGGCAGAGTTACCGATCCGAGCGCGATGCTGACAACCTTCAGTCCGCGGAGCTCTCCCCACTTTGCCGAGAGAGCGGAGTTCATCGCTTCTTCAAGCTCGGTGGTATGAGTGACGATCTGGTTCGGGCGCATTTCAAGCTCGGAGAGCTTGCCGAACGCCGGCTGAAGCGCGCTGATGAACTCGGTTTTCAGCTGGCTGTCAAGCTCGGAGCGGTTGTATTCGCTCTCCACATTTCCGCAGACGTTCGTATAGAACAGCAGCGGGTCGGTGATCTTGTAGGAGTAAACGCCGTTGCAGCGGATCGAGACGTCTACATCGAGTCCGATCTTCGAGTCAACGACGCGGAAGGGTATCGGGTTAGCCGTTCCAAACTTGTTGTCGATGCGCTCCTTTGTGTTGAAATAGTAGACGCGCTGATCCTTTCCGGTGTCGCCGCCGTAGGTGAAGCGCTTGCCGATGGTCTTGAAGGTGTTGATGATGCTCTCGCCGAGGCTTCCGGCGAAGATGCTCGGCTCGGTCGAGGTGTCGTAAGTAAACTCACCCGGCTCGGCGCAGACCTCGACGACCTTGCCCTGCTCGACGATGATCATGCACTGTCCGTCCGCGACGGCGATTCCGGAACCGTTCGAGATGATGTTGTCATTTCCTCTGGTGTTCGACGATCGGCTCGAGGTGCGCTTCTGACCTTTTGTGACCATGACGTCCTTGTCCATCGAGTCGCAGTAGAAAAATTCCTTCCACTGGTCGGCGAGCGTTCCTCCGAGCGCTCCGAGTCCTGCTTTGATAAGTCCCATGATAATTTCTCCTTTGCTAATTTAATAATTGAATTATACCATATTTTCCGCTGTTCTTCAAGTGCTTTTTGAAAATATTTTGTCTGC